>NZ_RAWR01000018.1:0-69850 GCF_003986945.1 Corallococcus sp. AB018
CACCTGGTGGACGACCTGCTCGACGTCAGCCGCATCACGCGCGGCAAGTACGCCCTGCGTCGCGGCCGGCTGGACCTCAACACCGTGTTGCAGCACTCGCTCGCCGCCGCGCGGCCCGTGATGGAGGAGCGCGGACTCGTCCTGCGGGAGGCCCGCCCCACCGCGCCCTGCTGGGTGGACGGCGACCGGACGCGCCTGGAGCAGGTCTTCACCAACCTGCTCGACAACGCCGCCAAGTATTCACCCGAGGGCGGCATCGTCACCGTGGGCGCCCACGTGTCCGAGGACTCGCGCGTGCGCGTCTCCGTGCAGGACACCGGCATCGGCCTGCGGCCGGAGGACCAGGAGCACATCTTCGAGCTCTTCGCGCAGCTGGACGCGGGCCTCGCGCGCAGCCGGGGCGGACTGGGAATTGGCCTGACGCTGGTGCGCCACCTCGTGACCGAACACGGTGGCCACGTGGAGGTCTTCAGTGAGGGGCCAGGCCAGGGCAGCACCTTCACCATCACGTTGCCGCTGCTCACGGACGCCGCGAGGCCTGAGGCCACCGTGGAGCGCATCGAGTCCCGCCGGCGCGAGTGGCGCATCCTCCTGGTCGACGACAACCCCGACGCGCGCGACGGCCT
Source organism: Corallococcus sp. AB018 (assembly GCF_003986945.1). Taxonomy (NCBI): domain Bacteria; kingdom Pseudomonadati; phylum Myxococcota; class Myxococcia; order Myxococcales; family Myxococcaceae; genus Corallococcus; species Corallococcus sp. AB018. The sequence goes on from NZ_RAWR01000018.1 coordinate 627, forward strand.
GAGCGAGATGCTCCAGCTATGGGGCCACACCGTCGCGGTCGCCTCGGACGGTCCGGAGGCGCTCGCCATGGCGACTCCTGGCACCTACGACGTCATCATCCTGGACATCGGCCTGCCGGGCCTGGACGGCTATCAGGTGGCGCAGGAGCTGAGCGGGCGCGTGGCGTCGGACGCGCACCTCATCGCGCTCACGGGCTATGGGACGCCGGAGGACCGGGCCCGCAGCGAGGAGGCGGGCTTCGACCTGCACCTGGTCAAGCCCGTGGAGTTGGTGGAGATCGGCCGGGTGCTCGCGCAGCTGGGGCCCGTGAAGCGCGGCACACGCCGCCGGTCCCAGATGAAGAGCGCATAGGACCTCACGCCCGGGGCTAGAGGCCCGCCGCGGACTGCTCCGTGCCTCGCCGAGCCCACCGGTCGCGGATCCATGCCCGGGCGGGTTTCTCCACGCGCTCATGCACGAGCAAGCTCAGGCCTATCGAGCCCACGACGAACGCCACCACCGCCCAGGCGGCCGTGGGCGACTCACCCAGCCGTTTGAGCACTGCCTTCCAGGCGAACAGCACCGGCATGTGCAAGAGGAAGAGCGCATAGCTCGCCTCACCCAGCAGGCGCAGCGGCCGTGAAGCCAGCACCCGAGCCACGGCGCCCTGGCTCCACGACAGCAGGATGAACAACGCCGCGAACACCGGCGCCAGCAGCCCGTTGTGCAGCAGCGGGAAGGGCAGCACGGTGCTCCCCGCGAGCGCCGCGATGACTCCCGCGCACACCACCGCCACGGCCACCGGATGCGAGCGCCGCGACTCTCCGGACCGCAGCAGGAAGAAGCGCGCCGCGAGGATGCCCAGGATGAACTCCGGCAGCCGCGCCAGCGGGTTGAAGCGCAGCGCCAGCATCCACGGGCCGGAGTTGTACGCGGACGCCGTGCCTCCGGTGTGGTCCGGATCCACCGTCATGTAGAGCGCCGGGAACACCATCGCGGCGCCGTACGTCACCGCCGCGCCCACCGCGAGCGCCCTTGGCCCCAGCAGGCCCAGCCTCCCGGCCAGGAAGGGGAACGCCGCGTAGAAGAACGCCTCCACCGCCAGCGACCAGCCCGAGCCGTTCCACGCCATCGCCGTCCAAGGCGTCCAGCTCTGGAGCAGCAGCGGCGTGACCACCAGTGCCTCGGCGTGCTGCAGCCCCCTCGATGGGTCCACCGCCCACGTATCACGCAGCCCCTTGAGGTACGCGGGAGCGTCGAGTGCCAGGCCCAACGCATAGACGGGATAGATGCGCGCGAAGCGGGCCACCCAGAACGCCTTGCGCGCCGCGTACGTGCCCGGCGGCTGCTCCAGGTAGTTGTAGCCAAGGATGAAGCCCGACAGGACGAAGAAGAGGTCGAGGCTCACGTACCCGCTGTCGAGCAGCCCGTGCAGTCCCGGCGGCGCCTCCGTGCCGGAGAAGACCAGGTGATACACGTGGTAGGCGACGACGTGCGCGGTCGCGAGGAACCGCAGCCCGGTGAGTGCATGCAGTTGCTGCAGGGAAGAAACCATGAGGGCCGCGAGTCTCGCAGCCCCGAGCGTGCTCCTCAATCAGCCCGGGTGCAATGGACCTGACCGGCGGCTGAGTAGACTCACGGCGCGAGTCAGGTCACCAGAAGTGTTTCAACCCCACCCACGGTCGGAAGTCCTTCGCAATGACACGCATCGGATGCGCTCCGCGATGACCCGGGACGGCAGGCATTGAGCCGCCGAAAAAGCGGGGCCACCAGGCAGGTCCGCCGGCCGGGCGCGCAGCTCAGAAACCTGTCAGACAGTCGGACAGGCTCAAACCACACGAAGCCGAGGTCACGCGCTTGGTGGAGCTCGGAAGCAGTTCCCGACGTCATGCGTGCGCGGGCGAAGAAAGCAGGTTCACGGACAGGGCCCCCTGCCGGGCACGCATGCTCAAAACCTGTCCGACAGTCGGACAAGTTCGCGCCACATAAAGCCGAAGACGCATGCCCGCCGTGGGCCAAGACGTCGTGCGTGGACGGCAAGGAGGGTCCACGGAGAGGGCCCCTGAAGGGCACGCATGCTCAAAACCTGTCCGACCGTCGGACAGGCTCGCGCCAAACGAAGCCGGGGAAGTGGGCCTGACGAAGTCGTGCGGTGATCTGCGACATCGTGCGTGCGCGGAGAGAGAAAGCGGCTCCACGGTCGGGGCCGTCCGCCGGGAGCACAGGCCAGAAACCTGTCCGACTGTCGGACAGGCTCGCGCCACAAGACGTCGAGGAAGTGCGCCTGACGGAGTCTCGCGGTGAGCCGCGACGCCGTGCGTGCGCGGACGCCAAGAGGGTCCATGGACGTGGGGGCCGTCCGCCGGGAGCACAGGCCAGAAACCTGTCCGACAGTCGGACAGGTTTTCGCTGCATGCGGCCCGCGCACTTGTCCGACAGTCGGACAGGTTTTTCTCCGACCGGGCCCGGAGGTTGCCCCCTGGCTGGCAATGAGAAGGGTGGGCTCGCACGTCCATGTCAGACCCCTGTGGTTGGATGGCGATGCTGGGACGAGGAGGGGGAGTGGGGATGGAACGGCGAGGACTCGTGGCCTATGTGGAGGCGCAAATCGAGCGCGATATCGCGCTGGGGCGGCTGCACCCGAGCGGACAATTCGGCTCCGAAGCGAAGCTGGCGCGCCGCTATGAGGTGTGTCGGGGCACCATCCGCGAGGCGCTGCGGCGGCTGGCGGCGCGAGGCCTGGTGGTTCAGCGCCCCGGACGCAAGACGCGCGCGGTGCCGCTGGATGAGTCACTGACGCTGGAGAACCTGGGGCTGGCGCTGCATGACGCGAGCAACCCGGATGCCCGGTGGCTGCTGGAGGGCTACTTCAGCCTCAAGCGGCAGGTGCTGGTGGAGCTTCTGGCCGACTGCTGCGCGAGGGCCTCGGACCTCGACTTGGACCGGCTGGGGAGCACGTGCTACCAGCTCCAGGACGCGGCGCGCTGGGAGTCGGGGGAAACCTGCGCGCAGGCGGAATTCGAGTTGCTGCGGCATGCGGCGCGGGTGGCGGCGCGTCCGGGGCACGTGCTCCTCGTGCAGTCCCTGCAGCGGGCCTTCCTGGGAGGAGCCGCCCAACTGCTGCCGCTCATGGGCGGAGCGGCGCTGCGCGAGTGGGCCTTCCGCGCGATGGCAGTCCTGCACGAGCGCGACGTGCAGGCACTTCAGCATGAGCTGCCGGCACTGCTGAAGGCGCGCGATGAGCGCGTGCTGAATGCCTTCGCCCCTGCTCCTCAGGTACCTGCGGCCCCCGTCGCCCCAGGCTCCCAGTCGGACGTTCACGGCACCCCTGTGTCAGCCATCGCGCGGGACGATGCGCTGGAGGCGCGGCCTTGCGTCCAGGAGTGCCGTCCCGGCGATTCCACACAATGCAGCGTGCAGGAGAATGCGCTGGAGGCACGGCCCTTGGGCGAGGAGCGCGACCTTGGCGGCGTTGCGTCAGCCGCTGGGGATATCCAGGTGCTCGGGATTGCTCCCTGCTTCCCTGTGGAGCCCGACAGCGGAGGGTCGTTGTCTTCAGATGCCGGCGGGCTCGCCTTGCTCGCGTCTCGGGGGGAATGCATCGAGACGGACCTGCTGGAAGCGGCCTTGGGCAACCTTTCCGACTGTCGGACAAGTTGTGACAATTCGTCTTCGGATGGCGGCCTTCAATCCGAACCACCACCCACCCGCGCCCATGGACAAGCGGACGTGGCGGAACGCGAGGTGGGTGGCGCGATTCACGGCCACCTGAGACGGTGGGTGGCTCGCCTCTTGCGGTCCACTGCGCATTCCCTGGGACGACTCGCCTCGAGTTACCGCGCTTCAGGCGACCTGCTCAGAGCTGCTCAATGCCGGGAGCGGCCGACGAGCCTTTCACCGTCGCTTCATCCGGACGCAGCTTCGCGCGCACGCGCGGGTCCAGCTTGAGGATGACCGCCTCCACCGCCTGCGCCTGGGTGTAGTCGTTGGCCGGCGTAAGCAGGAAGAGGCCGACGGCCGCGTCGCCCCCCGCCGCCTGCGCCACCTTCCTTACGTGCGCGATGAGGTCCTGCTTGGAGTCCACCCGCCCCTGGCTGAAGGCCAGCTTGCCCAGCAACTGGTGCGAATACCCGTCCTTCACCTGGAGCATGTGGGAGGTCATCTCGATGCCCTCCGGCAACGTCTCCTGCAGGAAGATGACCGCCGCCGCGTCCTTCACCGCCGCCGCCTGGGCCAGCACCTCCCGGTCGCGCTCGGGCAGGTACTCGCCGTAGCCCCGGTACTCGTTCTGCTCCAGGGCCTTGCCGTGGAGGTAGGTCGGACCCGAGCAGCCCAGGAACGCGAAGGCGCCCACCAAGACGGAAAGGCAGATAGGTCGAAGGTTCATGTTCAGGCTGTCTAACACACCGCGCGAGAGCGCTCATGGACGCGCCGTGCACCCTTCGTTCGCGAAGCTGGAAATGGAGACCCCGGCTTCGGCGTAGAACGGGCCACATGCTCAGCCTGCGCAACCTGGTGAAGGTGTATCCGGGCCCGGTGACGGCCCTTCGTGGCGTGGACCTGGACGTTCCCAAGGGGATGTTCGGCCTGCTCGGGCCCAACGGCGCGGGCAAATCCACGCTGATGAAAATCCTCTCCGGCCTGCTGGAGCCGACCTCCGGCGAGGTGACGCTCGACGGCCTGGACCTCGTGCGCCACCCGGAGGCGCTGCGCCCGCACCTGGGCTACCTGCCGCAGGAGTTCGGCTTCTACCCGTACCTCTCCGGGCAGGACATGCTGCGCTACCTGCTGGAGCTCAAGGGCGTCACCGCGCCGCAAGGGCTGAAGGCCCTGTGCGCCCAGTTGCTGGAGCGCGTGAACCTCACCTTCGCGGCGAAGCGCAAGGTGAAGGAGTACTCCGGCGGTATGCGGCAGCGGCTGGGCATCGCGCAGGCCCTGGCCGGTGACCCGAAGCTCCTCATCGTGGACGAGCCCACCGCGGGACTGGACCCCGAGGAGCGCCAGCGCTTCTACCGGCTGCTCGCGGAGGTGGCCCATGAGCGCACGGTGCTCCTGTCCACGCACATCGTGGAGGACGTGGCCATGCTCTGCCCTCGCTTCGCCGTCATCCGCCACGGCCGAGTGATGGCCATCACCAGTCCCACCGAGGCGAAGGCCGCCCTCCACGACTCCCTCTTCGAAGGCACTGTCCCCCCGGCCGACATGGCCGCCTTCCAGCAGGCCCACCGCGTCACCCAGGCCGTGCTCGTCGAGGGCAAGAACCGCGTGCGCATCCACGCCGCTCCGGGCGCGCCCGTACCCCCGGGCTTCGAGCGCACGCCGCCCACGCTGGAGGACGCCTACCTCCTCCTGATGAAGGACGCGCCCGAGCCCAAGGCCCCGGCGCCCGCATCCGCCCCGGCGGTGGGCGCGTGAACGCGGCCCGGCTCTGGCGCGTGGCGCGCACCGAGTGGCGTCACCAGACGCGGCGCCCCTTGTTCTGGGTGTTGCTGGTGTTGCTGGTGTTGCTGGTGTGGGGCGTGTCCTCCGGCAACGTCACCATCGCCGCGGGCAGCACGGAGGTGGGCGGCAAGAAGGCGTGGATCACCAGCGCCTTCGCCGTCGCGCAGACGGTGCTGCTGCTCTCCTTCATGCTGTTCACCTTCTTCGTGTCCGTGGGCGCGGGCATGTCCGTCATCTCCGACGACGAGGCCCGCGTGCAGCCGCTGTTGCACACCACGCCGCTGACGCCCTCGGAGTACGTGTGGGGCAAGTTCGCGGGCGTGCTGGGCGCGTATGTGCTGGCGCTCGGGTGGATGATGGGGTGGCTCGTCTTCTTCCACCACGTCGTGCCGGCGGGCGCGGACGCGGAGTTCCGCGGGCCCTTCGCGTGGGGGAACTACGTGGGCGGCGCGGTGTGGTTCGGCCTGCCGCTCATTGTCTTCATGGCGGGCGCGGCCTTCGCCACGGGCGAGCGCACGCGCCGCGCGGTGCCGGTGTACTTCCTGCCGGTGGGGCTGTTCTTCCTCAGCGCGTTCTTCCTCTGGGATTGGTCCCCCGGCTGGCTGGACCCGCGCGTGAACCGGCTCCTGATGGCGCTGGATCCCGGTGGCTTCCGGTGGCTCACTGAGACGTGGATCAAGGTGGACCGGGGCGTGGACTTCTACAACACGCAGCCCGTGGGGCTGGACGCCCTCTTCGTCACCAGCCGCTTCGTGCTCATGGCCCTGGGCCTGGGCGCGGTGGCCTGGAGCGAGAGCCACTTCCGCCGAGCGCTCCGGGGCGAGGTGGGCACCAAGGCTCCGCGCAAGGGCGGGGTCCTGGACGCGCCTCCCAAACAGGTGGCGCTGTCGCACGCGGAGGCGCCGCTGTCCTCGCTGCGCATGGGCGTCCGTCCGCCGGGCTTCTGGACGGGGCTGTGGACGGTGACGCGCGCGGAAGGACGGGGCCTGCTGTCGCAGCCAGGGCTCTACCTGTTCCTGCCGCTCCTGATGTTGCACATGGTGTCGCAGGGCGCCACGGCGGTGGGCCCCTTCGACACGAGCCTCCTCTTGGTGCCCGGGCGCTTCGCGGTGCGCACGATGGGGCAGGCGTCGGTGCTCGTGTGCCTGCTGTTGATGTTCTACGTGGTGGAGTCGCTGGAGCGTGAGCAGGCCTCCGGCTTCGCGCCCATCCACGACGCGACCCCGGTGCGCACGCTGTCGGTGTTGCTGGGCAAGGCGCTGGCGAACAGCCTCGTCGCGGTGGCGCTGCTCGCAGCCATGGCGCTCGCGGGCACGCTGGTGCAGGTGTCGCAGGGCAAGGTGCCGCTGTCGCTGACGCCGTATGTCCTCGTGTGGGGGCTGTTGCTGTTCCCCACGTTCCTCCTGTGGACGGGCTTCATCCTGGCCGCGCGCGCGGTGACGGGAGGCCGCTTCGGCACCTACGCGCTGGCCCTGTCCGCGCTGGGCCTCACCGGCTACCTCGCCGTGCGCGGCGATCTCACCTGGGTGACCAACTGGCCGTTGTGGGACGCAGTGCGGTGGACCGACCTGGGCGCCTTCCAGGTGGATCGCGCCGCGCTGGTGCTCAACCGCGTGGCAGCGCTGGGCGCGGCCGTCTTCTTCACCGCGCTGGCGGTGCGCCTGGATGGCCGCCGCGTCCGCGACTCGGTGACGACGCTGGAAGGATTGAAGCCTTCGGGCCTCGCGCGCGGGCTGTGGCGGCTGGCGCCGTACCTGGCGGTGCCGGTGGTGGCGCTGACGTGGCTGGGCATCCTCGTGGGGCAGGGCCACCAGGGCGCGGCGGCGAAGAAGCGCGCGAAGGAGTACTGGCAGAAGAACCTGGCGACGTGGAAGGACGCGCCTCAGCCCATGCTGGCGGACGTGGACCTGGACGTGGACCTGGAGCCGGAGGCGAGCGCCTTCCGCATGAAGGGCACGTACACGCTGCTGAACCGGCACACCGTGGCGCTGCCGCGCTTCGCCCTCAGCGGCGGCGATGGCTGGACGGACGTGCGCTGGACGCTGGACGGCAAGGACGTGACGCCGGAGGACCGCGCCGGGCTGTATGTCTTCACGCCGTCCCCGCCGCTACCGCCCGGAGCGAAGGTGACGGTGGGCTTCCAGTATGCGGGCCATGTGCCGGATGGCGTGTCCCGCGAGGGCGGCGCGTTCAGGGAGTTCATCCTCCCGTCCGGCGTGGTGCTCACCAGCGAGACGCCCACGTTCGCGCCGGTCGTCGGCTACGAGGAGGAGCGCGGCATCGACCCGAAGGAGAACCGCTACGAGCCGCGCGTGTACGCGGACGACTTCTACGAAGGGCCCACGGATGCCGCCTGGGGCAGCAACATGCCGTTCCCCTTCCGGATCCGCGTCAGCGGCCCGGAGTCCTACACGCTCAACTCCGTGGGCGTGCGTGAGAGCGATACGGTGAAGGACGGCCGGCGCACCACGGTGTGGCGGAGCGACCATCCGGTGAGCTTCTTCAACGTCATCGCGGGGAAGTGGACCCGCGTGGACGGCGCGGGCACGGTGGTGTTCCACGACCCCTCGCACGGCTACAACGTGCCGGAGATGATGCGCGGGCTGGAGGCCGCGCGCCGGTACTACTCGGAATGGTTCCACCCGTTCCCGTGGGCCGAGCTGAAGCTGTCGGAGTTCGCCGGCCTGGACAACTACGCGCAGGGCTTCCCCACGGACATCACGTTCTCGGAGTCCATCGGGTTCCTCACGCTCACCACACCGGAGTCGAACGCGGTGCTGCTCGTCACCGCGCACGAGGCCGCGCATCAGTGGTGGGGCGACCTGCTCATCCCCGGCAAGGGGCCCGGTGGCAATGTGCTGTCAGAGGGCATGTCGCATTACTCGTCGCTGAAGCTCATCGAGCAGCTCGATGGGCAGGAGGCTCGCCGGCAGACCGCGAAGCGCATGGAGGAGCGCTACGGCAAGGACCGGCGCGTGGACGCGGAGCAGCCGCTGGTGAAGCTGGACGGCTCGCGCGACGGCGACACGGTGGTCCTCTACGAGAAGGGCGGCTGGACGTTCTGGATGCTGGAGGACCTGATGGGCCGCGATGCGATGCACGCGGGGCTCCAGGCCTTCCTGAAGCAATACATGAACAACGCCGACCATCCGGTGCTGCAGGACTTCATCGCGGTGATGCGCCCGTTCGCGCCGTCTCCCGAAGCGTTCGACCGCTTCACCCGGCAGGCCTTCTTCGAAGTGGTGGTGCCCGAGTACCGCGTCAGCGACGCGCGCGTGACGAAGTCCGGCGGCCAGTGGGTGACCACGGCGACGGTGACGAACGTGGGCACGGGCCGCATGCCGGTGGAGGTGACGGTGACGAAGGCCGGTGAGTCCGCCGCGCCCCTGGGTGCCGCGGCGGCCGTGACGCGCGTGGAGCCCGGCGCGGGCGAGGCGGTGCAGGTGACGCTGCGCTCGGAGTTCGAACCGGAGCGGCTGCTGGTGGATCCGGACGTGCGCGTGCTCCAACTGCGCCGCGAGCAGGCCCAGGCGAAGCTTTCACCGCCGTGACGCGATGACATGACACGGTGACACGCGTGTCTCCGCGCGCCGGGGACACGTTGTCACGATGTCAGACGTCACCGTCGCGCCGCTCCCTCTGCGCGCAGGCTGGCACATCGATTGCGATGGGCGTCCTTCGCATGGCGGACCTTGGGGGTCCTGCTCCATGACGGGGGTTCATCACATGGTCGCGATGAAGTGGAAGATGGGTGTGTCGCTGGTGTTCGTGTCGGCGGTGGCGTTCGCGGAGCAGGGCGTCACCTCGGGGTCGTTCCCGGTGGAGCGGCGCAACGTGGTGACGGTGTCCGTTCCCCTCCAGAACCTGAATCAGCTGTCACTGGAGGGCGAGCGCGTGATGGGCGAGCGCTTCTCCGTGGGGCTGGGCGTGTTCGCGTCCTTCGCCCACCAGCGCTCGCGGTTCGAAGAGGTCCAGGCCGGTGGCCTGGAAGGCTATGACACCTCGTATCTGCAGTTCGGCCTTGCGCCCTCGGTGCGCTTCTACCTGACGGGACGGGCACCCCAGGGGCTGTGGGTGTCACCGCGCCTGGAGGCCAGCCTGGGGCGCATCTCCGACGAGACGGTGGTGAACCATCTGGAGGGTGAACCGCCCAGCCGCAAACCCACGGATGACTGGGCCGTGGGCGGGACGGCGGTCCTGGGCTACTCGCTGGTGGTGGAGCCCGGCTTCACGGTGCAGGGCGGCGTGGGCTTCGGGGCCCGCCGTGAAGCGTTCGCCTACGACGCCATGCGCCTGGGCGACGACGGCAGGCTGGGGATGGTGCGGGTCCGCCAGGCGACGTGGCTCTTCACCCAGCGCATCCTGCTCAACGTGGGCTGGGCCTTCTGAGGTCAGGGCCCATGCGCCCGCGTGCTCACGGTCCATGGCGTGCGGGTGGTGTCCACCCACAGGAGCTGGAGGTCCCAGCTGCCAGGCGCGGAGCCGGGCGTGTCGGTGGCGACGGCGAAGACGCGCGTGTCCGGCTGGGGCGTCACGGAGAAGCTCGTGCGCGGCGCACGGTTGGCGTCGTCGGACGGCACGACTCCCAGCGTGACGGTGCCACCAGAGGGCAGCGGCAGGCCGTCCTGCGCGGTGGCGGAGGCGAAGGGCACGTTGAGGAAGGGCGCGTCCGGCAGCACGCGGCGCTCCGAGCCCAGCGGCCCCACGTCCACGGCGGGCGTGTCCGCGGCCGCATGCACCCAGCGCAGACGCAGGTTGGACGGGTCGCTCGCGAAGCGGTCCGTGAGGGGCAGCAGCGTGAACGGAGACGCCGCCGGCCGGGGCGGCTCGAGGTAGCCCGCGGCGACCATCAGGTAGTGCTCACCCGGGACGAGCGTGGGCGTCGTCGCCGTCGCCACCGGCGCGCTCGAGGGGCGCTCCGTCCCGGACGCGGCGGCGAAGAAGTCCAGCGTGTACGCGCCCGGCGGCACCTGGAGCGGCGAGGACAGCGTGCCGTAGGAGAGGTCACCGGACAGCTCACGCTCGCCAGCGAAGAGGTCCAGCGCGGGCGCGTCCGGTGACGCGTGCAGCACGTACACCGTGGGGTTCTGCCGGAGGATGGCCAGCGTGCCGTCGCGGCCCGCGGTGAGCAGCGAGAAGCCGTCGCCCGCGCGCGCGGAGGCGGACATGAGGCCGGTGGCGACGATGAGCGTGTCGGTGCCGGAGCCGGGCGCGGGCACGGTGAAGGACGTCAGGGTCTGGCCACCCGTGCGGAGGCCCACCTGGAACGCGGCGCCCGAGGGCAGCACCTGGGCCTGCTCGCCGGAGTCGCGGAAGCGCGCGAGCGACGCCACCTCCACCGAGCCGTCATTGCCCAGGTCCACGTCCACCGTCGGCGCGTCCGTGCCGGCGTTGATGATGCGCACGCGCGTCTGGCCTCCGTCAGCGGGCACGGTGTTGTCGCGCAGGAGCAGCGTGCGCATCGCCGCGCCGGAGTCCGAGGCGCCGAAGGCCCCGGCGGTCACCACCGTCCAGCGCGTCCCGGCCTCCATGCCCACCCGCTGGGACACGATGGGCGCGGTGCTCGCCGCCGAGCCCGCGGGCCGCAGCTCCACGGTGACAGCGCCCGCGTCGCGCGTGAGGTAGGGCGTGGTGGCGCCATAGGCCACGGCCCGGGCCACGGGCGTGGGGTCGCCAGCGAGGTAGACGTCCATCGCGGGCGAGCCCGGCGCTGCCTGTACGATGCGCAGCTGCGCCTCAGTGGGCGGAACGAGCACCGGCCCGTCCTGGGTGGGCGGCGCGTCGGAGTCCTCCGCCGAGCCGCCGCCGCACGCGGGCGCGAACACCCCCAGCGACATGAGCGCGACGACGAGCAGTGTCTTCTCCCGCATCCTGGCCATGTCGAAGTCCCCCTTCCTCGGCGGGCCGCGAACGCGGCTCGGCACCGATGTCGACAGGGGTAAGGGTGGGCATCACCCCCACGCAGGCGAACCCCCACGCAAGGGCCACTGTCCGCCCGCGACGTTGTGCACCGGCGCACGTCGCAAGCCCCGGGCATCACAGGCGTGGAGGGCTTCGAAGTGAGGCCGGGAGCGATCACCCTGCCCCGCGGTCACGCTCGTTCGGCCGCCGCGGCGCGGCATCCAACAGGGTGGCCGCCCGGGCCATCCAGTGTTCAACACGCATCATCGCGCGGAGAGGGAGGAACGGCGCGCGTGGGTGCCGGGGAACGTGACGGCGCTGGTAGGGTCGGTGGCACCATGAACCTCGCGTCCCTTCCACTCATCGTGTCCCTGCTCGCGGCGCAGACGCCCGCGCCGGCCCCGTCGAAGGCGCCCCCCGCGCCGGCCGCCGCCGCGAAGGCACCGTCCGCCGTCCCCGGCATCGCCCCGCTGCCCGGCCTGCCCAACCTGTGGGTGAGCGGCGTGCCGCCGGTGCCGCCCGCGCTCTCCCAGCGCGTGCAGCAGTACCTGGAGTCCCGCTCCGCGCAGCTGCTGGACGTGAGCGGGGATGGCCAGCAGGTGCTCATCTCCACGCGCTTCGCGGACGTCAACCAGCTGCACCTGGTGGAGATGCCGCTGGGCGCGCGCACGCAGCTCACCTTCACGAAGGAGCCCATCAACCGGGCGCGCTTCCTGCCGGGCAATCCGCAGATTGTCTTCTACCTGCAGGACACGGGCGGCGGAGAGTTCTACCAGGTGCTCAAGCTGGACCGGCGCACGGGCCGCTCGGAGCTGCTGACGGACGGCAAGAGCCGGCATGAGGAGCTGGTGGTGTCGAAGGACGGGCGCTGGCTCGCGTACGCGGGCACGGGGCGCAACGGCAAGGACACCGACGTGTACGTGGCGCCCACGGCGGACCCCAAGCAGGCGAAGCGGGTGACGGAGGTGGAGGGCAGCTGGGCGCCGCTGGAGTTCTCCCAGGACGGCTCGAAGCTGCTGGTGCGCCAGTTCCGCGCGGCGGACGACGCGGACCTGAGCGTGGTGGACGTGAAGACGAACGCGCGCACGCAGCTGACGCCCAAGGAGGGCAAGGGCAGCGTGGACGCCGCCGTCTTCACGCACGACGGACAGGGCGTGTACGTGGCCACGGACCGCTACAGCGACTTCGCGGAGGTGTACCGGCTGCCGCTCACGGGCGCGCCCCAGGCCGCTCCGCCGTCGCTGACGAAGTCGGTGCGCTGGAACGTGCAGAACCTGGAGCTGTCCCCGGACGGGCGCAAGCTGGCGGTGGCCATCAACGAGGAGGGCTTCGGCCGGCTGTATCTGCTGGACACGCGCACGCAGGCGCTGTCGCCGGTGGAGACGCCGCGCGGGGTGATTTCGCAGGTCCGCTTCCCGGCGAAGCGGTCGGACCGGGTGGCGTTCTCGCTGACGTCGGCGCGCGTGCCGCTGGACATCTTCACGGTGGACCTGGGCACGAAGAAGACCACGCGCTGGACGCGCTCGGAGGTGGGCGGGTTGGATCCGGAGACGTTCGTGGAGCCGGAGCTGGTGCGCTACCCGTCCACGGATGGCGTGAAGGTGCCGGCGTTCCTGTACCTGCCGAAGAACGCGAAGGGGAAGGTGCCGGTGGTGGTGATGTTCCACGGCGGCCCGGAGGGGCAGAGCCAGCCCATCTTCAGCGCGCAGACCCAGCTGATGGTGACGGAGCTGGGGATGGCGGTGCTGCTGCCCAACGTGCGCGGCTCGGAAGGGTACGGCAAGGCGTACCGCGCCATGGATGACGGCGTGAAGCGCGAGGCGAGCCTGGCGGACATCGGGGCCACGCTGGACTTCGTCGCCTCCCGTCCGGAGCTGGACGCGGCGCGGGTGGGCATCTACGGCGGCTCTTACGGCGGCTACATGACGCTGGCGACGGCGGCGTTCTTCCCGGACCGCATCAAGGCGGCGGTGGACGTGGTGGGCATCTCGTCGCTGCCGTCGTTCCTGCAGAACACGCAGGCATACCGGCGGGACTTGCGGCGCGCGGAGTACGGCGACGAGCGCGACCCGGCGGTGCGCAAGGTGCAGGAGCGCATCTCGCCGCTGGGGTCGGTGGACAAGATTCGCGCGGCGCTCTTCGTGCAGCAGGGGGCCAACGACCCTCGTGTGCCGCAGTCGGAGGCGGAGCAGATCGCCCAGGCGGTGCGCAAGAAGGGCGCGGACGTCTGGTACCTGCTGGCCACGGACGAGGGGCACGGGTTCCAGAAGAAGACCAACCGGGACATGGCCCAGACGACGGCGCTGATGTTCTTCGAAAAGCACCTGCTGGGCCCGGCGGCAGGGCAGGGGAGCGGGGCAGCGGGCGGAAGGTAGCCCCCGATTCGGAGGGACCCGGGCGCGGCCGATATGTCGCCGCCCCGGGGACGTTACACATTATCCATGTCAGCGAGGAGGGTCCTATCCATGAAGCGAGACAGACAGTCATTGCGTCGGGGTGTGGGAGTGTTGGCGGTACTCGCGGGTGTGGGCGGAGCGTGGGCGTCCTCGGAGCAGGACCAGATTGCCTTCAGCGTGGCGCGGACGCAGTTCAACCTGCGGATGACGCCGGACAACGTCACGGGCCCCGAGTTCCAGGTGTCCCGTCTTCCAGGCGAGCTGCGAGGCCGCGTGGCGGACGCCCCGGTGACGCTGAGGCTGGAGGGCGAGAAGGTGAAGGGCAACATCGGGACCTCGGTGGTGAACCTGGAAGTGAAGAAGGACGGCGACGCGGTGAAGGCGAAGGGCGGCTTCTACGGGCGCCCCGTCAACCTGACGCTGTCGCCGCAGGAATTGACGGTGTACGTTCGCGACTGCACGTACCGGCTGAAGGCGAAGGAGGAGGGCCGCACCTACGAGGGAAAGCGCAGCTGCGACCGCTCGTTCATGCCGCCCACGGTCATCACGCTGCCGGACGCCTTCCTCGCGGCCTCGCCCGCGGAGCAGGCGTCGCTGCTGCTCCTGGCGCTGTAGTTTCCCCATAGGCTCGGGGCGCGATGACGCGTTCCGTTTCCCGTGGAGAGGGGCCCTGGCACCGGATGCCGCCGGTGCTGGGACTCCTGTGGGTGTTCGCGCTGGCCGCGTGCGCGAGCGATGGCTCCTTCGAGCGGGAGTCGTTCCAAGCAGCGACGGGTGACGACACCCCGGCCGAGCGCGCGGGCCTCGGATTCACGCGAGAGGGGGCGTTGGAGCGTGCCGGGCCCGTGGGCGGTGAGCGCGCCCGGCAGGCGGAAGCGGCCCGGGTGGTGCGTGAGCTCTGGGAGGTCGCGGGTGCGCGCGGAGTTCCGGGCGAGGCGTGGACCTTCGACTACCAGGTGCACGACGGTGCGCTGACGTTGGTGTCCTTCCGGCGCACGGCGACGGGCCAGGGCGCCGGTGCGGCCGTGGAGTGGAGCGGGTTCTCCCGCGAGCTGACGCGGAGCCTGTCCACGCTGGTGGGCGTGAAGCCACGGCGTGTGCGCTTCACGCTGGAGCGTGGGCCGGAGCGCTGGCGCTTCGACCTGGAGACGGTCCGTGGGGCGGTCGCGGTCCATGCGCGAACAGTGCCCGAGTCCCTGCCGGGAGCGTCCGAGCCCCTGGTGTCGGATGCGCTGACAGTGGCCCGGCAGCTGCTGCCCGCGTCTCGCGTGCCCTGGGAGGGCCGGGTGCATGAGAGGGCAAGACTCCAGTTCGAAGGACTGCGATTGCATCCGGAGGTGGAGTTGGTCGTCTTCGAGGTCCAGGAGGGGTCGGGCCGGAGGACCGCTCCCGGGAGCGCTGACCTGCGCATGCCGGTGGTGCAGGCGTTGTTGCCCTTCGCGAACGCGGTGGGAAGCCGCACCGTCGAAGTGGAGCTGGAGGGAAGGCATGTGCGCGGTGAAGCGGAGCCGCGCTGGCGGGTGGTGGCCGCGACGACGCTCGAACCTTCCGAGCCTCCAGAGGAGATGCAGGACATCGCCAGGGAGTACCGGGCGATGCAGGAGGAGATCCTCCGGCACTGGCGCGAGGAGGTGAAGGACAGCGCACGCCTCGCGGGCGTGTGGTCCTTCGAGCAGCTCGCGTACTGGTACGTGGGAGGCTTCATCGCGAAGGGCGCGCTCGGCGCGATGGAGGCCGTCGCGCCCACGGTGGTCTCGGTGCTGGGGAGGGGAGGGGCGAAGGCCGCGCAGTGGTTCCGCACGGTGTTGATACGCACGCCGCCCGCCGAGCGCGAAGCCCTCCAGCGCATCTGGATGAAGGTGGAGGCAGAGGGCCTGATGGCACTCAAGGCTGGGGAACAGGCCGAGCTCCAGTCATTGCTGAAGGGGATGGAACACCAACTCCGAAGGCCCATCACGGACAAGTACTCGAAAGACAAGCTCAGGGAGTGGGCTCGACAGGAGTACTTCGAGGTGCACCGGCCCCAGTTGGCACAAGCCTTGGGGAAGGACCTCCTGGGGGCGTATCAAGTGCACCATCTGGTGCCCATCGAGCATGCCCATCTGTTTCCCACCCGCGGTGTCAACGTGGCGGAGAACCTGGTGGGCATGGCGCGGGAGGTCCATTCGAGCGTCAACTCGGTCTGGACCCTCGTGCGCACGAACGCGAAAAACGTCTCCGCGAAAGAGGTGGAGGAAATCGCTCGCATCACGCACAAGCACTTCGGACGGTGGTTTCACGTCCTGTACGATCCGTCGAAGTCGGGAGCTGCGCTTGCCTCCGCGGAGAAGGCCGCGCTGAAGGAAGTCGCGGCCGTGCTGGGGTTATAGGCCCTGGCGTTTCAGGAGGCGCGTTCGCTTGGCGGGACTGGATACAGAGAGGGGCGGATTGACGAGGCTGATCGAGGCCTGCCATCGCTTGGGCTTTCGGGTCAGCGTGGAGCCACCCTCGGCCGATGCTCCCCGTCCTGGTTCAACGCTGTTGGGGCATCCGCTCGATCCCATGCTCGCCGGGATCTATTCGCGAGCGGGCCGAGCCACGCTGGGAGACATCGAGCTGTATCGTCCTGGCTCCGGCCCGGATGGAGTCCTGGACGTGAACGCATGGCTGCGGGGCAGGGGACAGGCTCCATTCTCTTCATGTGTTCTCTTCGGGCAGGTTTCGAACCTCGCGTACTACTACGGCGTGGTGCCGACGCTTGCGGATGAGCACGGAGTCCAGCCAGTGCTCTACATCGACATGCAGGAGGACCTGTTGGTGGTGCCGGTGGCTTCCAACGTGGACCAGCTGTTCAACCAGCTTGCCCGGTTCATGGCGCTGCTTCCGGGGGAACCGGACTTCATCCCGGGCAGATGCTCGACCACGACGTTCCCCTTCGCGGCGGCAAGGCTCATCGCGCAGGACACGGCCCTCGTGGAGATGATGCGCGCGGGTCGCTTCGACGGACTCGTGACCCGGGACGAGGAGAGTCAGCGGTGGATGCGACAGGTGCTCGACCTGTGACTCCGCGCAAACTCAGCCTCCTCATCGCCTTCACAGCGCTCGTGACCGCCGTGGGCACGGGCGTGTGGCTCGCGTGGCCCGGACCGGACCTCACCGCGCAGGCGGACCTGTCGGACGACCCCGTCCGCCTGCACCTCGAATCCAGCGACGACCCGGACAGCGAAGGGAGCGAACCTCCTGACGTCGTCGTGCTGAGCAACGGCATCCGGCTCACCAACGTCCCGACGAACTGCCACGCGGACACTCAAGGCTCCCTCACCTGCGAGGACCGCTGCGACGCGGACGACGCGTGCCCCGCCGACACCGTGTGCGCGCATCACCCGGACTTCGGCTTCCGCGACTGCCAGCCTCTGCACCGCTTCTGCGACGACGCGTCGGACTGCACCCCGTCCGATACCTGCCACCCCGTGGACACGTCCGCCTCGGGCCAGGTCCTCCGTCGCTGCGTGCCACAGGGAACGCTGCGCGCCGGGGAGCGGTGCACCGGGTACTCACGGGAGCTGGAGGGCCACTGCGCTCCGGGGCTCCTCTGCGTCCATGAGTTCTGCGGCCCGCCGTGCAACGTGCACGACCCGGACGCCTGCGCCACCGGCACCGAGTGCGCTCCCAATCCCTACCGCGTCCGCGGCGCCTGCGTCCCCAGCTGCCGCGACCGTGCCTGTCCGCAAGGCGAACGCTGCGAGACGGACTACCCGGGCGAAGTCCCCACCTGCCGCCCCTTCGTGGGCCCCGCCTGCCTGGACGCCGCGCCCTGCGCCGCGAACCAGGACTGCCTGCGCGGCTTCGCCGAACCCACCCTCGAAACCGGGGCCTTCGAGTGCCGCACCCGCTGTGATGACAAGACCCCTTGCGCGAAGGGCCTCACCTGCGACGAGACCAGCGGCTACTGCTTCCAGCCCTGCACCCACGACACCGACTGCCCCACCCCCGAGCGCTGCCACGCCCTCCACCGCCGCGACTCCCAGCGCGGCTGCGGCTTCATCGCGGAGGGGCTCCCCGCCTTCCACCGCTAGCCGCGCGGCAGCTCCACGATGAACGTGGACCCCTCGCCCAGCACGCTCTCCACCTCGATGTGGCCGCCCATCGCCTCGACAATCTGGCGGGCGATCCACAACCCCAGCCCGAAGCCGCCGTAGTTGCGCTCGGACACCGCGCGCTCGAAGCGGTGGAACAGGCGCGGCAGGTGCTCCTTCGCGATGCCGATGCCTCCGTCCTTCACGCGCAGCCGCGCCCGGTTGGCCTCCACCTCCAGGGACACGTGCACCGGGTTGCCCCGCCCGTACTTCAGCGCGTTGGAGAACAGGTTGGTGAAGACCTGGTCCAACCGCAGCCGGTCCCACTGCCCCAGTACCTCCGGCGCGAGCACCAGCTCCAGCGGCGTGCCCGAGCGCGCGTACTCCTGCTCGAAGCGCTCGGCCACCTCCCGCACCAGCGCCCCCATCTCCAGGGGCTCCAGCACCAGCTCCAGCTTCCCCGCGCTCAACCGGGACACGTCCAGCAGGTCGTTCACCAGCAGCGTCTGCCGCTTCACCTGCCGGTCCACCCGCTCCAGGCCGCGCTTGAGCCGCTCCGGGTCGAAGGCCGCCCCCGACCGATTCAGTCCCGCCAGCAGGCTCTGCACCTGGAGCTGCAGCGCGCTGATGGGCGTCTTCAACTCATGGCTCGCGATGGACAGGAACTCCTCGCGCAGGCGGATGGCCTGACGCGCGTCCCGGTAGAGGCTCGCGTTGTCCAGCGCCAGCGCCGCCCGCCGCGCCAGCTCCTGCGCCAGCGCCAGGTCCTGCGCGTCGTACGCCCCCTTCGACGTGACGAACGTCAGCGCCCCCAGCGTGTGCCCGCGCACCCGCAGCGGCACGCACAGGTACGCGCACGTCCCGCCCGCCCGCGCGTACGACGGGTCCCCCTCCGACAACCCCGAGCGCGACTCCGGCCTCCCGGACTGGATGACCCGCGACACCACCGCGAGCCCCGGGGGCGGCACGTCACCGTCCTCGACGCCCGCCGTGGCCACGCAGCGCACGCCGCCGGACTCGTCCTCCAGGAACACGCCGCAGGCCTCCGCGTACTGCGGCACCGCCAGGTGCGCCACGCGCTCCAGCGTCTCCTCCTCCTCCAGGCTCCCCGCCAGCACTCCGCCAGCCTCCGCGAGGAAGCGCTGCGCCGCCTCGCCGCGCTGGCGCTCGGTGATGTCCACCATCACGCTCAGGCACTGCGGCGGGCCGCTCGCCGGGTGCACGCGCCCCGTCCACATGGCCACCTGCACCGCGCCCCCGTCGCGCCGCCGCGCCGCCAGCGGCGCGCCGTCCAGCACCGTGCCCCGCGTGGCGCGCTCCAGCCCGTGGCGGAACGCCTCCCAGTGCTCTGGTGGCACGGCAGGCAACACCTTCCCCAGCACCTCCTCCGCCGTCCACCCCAGCATCCGCTCCGCGGCCGGATTCCACAGCCGCACCGTGCCGTCCGGATCCAACAGCATGATGGCCGTGGGGCTCGCCTGGATGATGGCCTCCAGCGTCCCGTGCGCCTCGCGCAGCGCCGCCCGCGCCCGCTGCTCCCGCTCCAACAGCCGCGCCCTCGCCAGCGCCTGCGCCGCGTGGTGCGCCACCAGTTGGAGGAAGGCCCGCTCGTCGTCGTCGAACCCGTGCGGCAGGCCGAAGGTGAACACCAGCGCCCCCAGCGCCCGCCCGTCCACCACCAGCGGCAGACACGCGGACGAGTTCGCCGGCCGCTCCGCCCCGGACAGCGCGTCCTCCGCCGTCAGCCACACCGGCCGCGACTCGCGCAGCACCCGCGCCACCGGCGAGTCCTCCTCCAGGGACATCCGCTTCAGCCGCTCCGCCGCGTCCGGCGTGCAGCCCGCGCAGCGCAGGAGCGAGGCGCTCATCGCGTCCGGCGCCACGCCCCACAGCGCCCCGGCCTTCGCGTCCGCCACCGCCAGCCCCTGCTCCAGCACCACCTCCGCCACGCGCGCCGCGGTGAGCGCCTCCGACAGCTCCGCGGTGACGTGCTGCAGCCGCGCGAGCCTTCCCGCCGCCACCTCCGCCGCCTGCCGCGCCTGCCGCTCGGACGCGTACGCCCGCGCCACGTCCAGCGCCAGCGCCGCCCGGTCCGCCAGCTCCTGGAGCAGCAGCTGCTCCGCCGAATCGAACGACGCCGGCTCCGGCGCCTCCCGCCACACCGTCAGCGTCCCCAGCGCGCGCCCCCGGGCCCGCAGCGGCAGCACCAGCACCGCCTCCACCCCCTGCGCCAGGCCCGTGTCCAGCACCTCCGCCGCCACGCCCTCGTCCGCGCGCACCCGCTGGGAGAACACCGCCTGCAGCCGCACGCGCGCCTCCGGCACCGCCGCCGCCGACGCCACCGTGCGCAGCCACAACCCGTCCTCCGACAACAGCCGCAGCGCGCACGCGGAGCCGAGCAGGGGCACCACCAACCCGCACAGCCGCTCCATCACCGCCGGGGGCTCCAGCGACGCGTCCGCCAGCACCCGCGAGGCCTCCGCCAGCAGCGCCAGCCGCTCTTCAATCTCCGGAAGCCGCGCCCCGTACTGCCGCGCTTCCCCCAGCCTGGTTGCGACCATCGTCATGCCACGTCCCCCCGTTGCACCCGCCATGGGAGCACGCCCTCGTCCGCGGCGCTCTGCGTCCCAGGTCCCGCCATCCCTGACTTCTGCGGATGCTCGACACCCACCCACCGGAAGCGTTGGTGACGGGCACCTACCTCGTTCCGGGGCCCGGCACCCCCGAGGGCAGGGCGCTCAAGCGCGCACATGGGAACACCTGGAGCGGCTGGAAACCAGAGGAGCGGCAAGGCGCCGGTTGCTCCGGGCCCGCGTTCGGCTAAAGCGGGGGCCGTGAACGCACCCTCGGAATCACCGGCCGCCCCTTCGGAGGGGCCGGAATCTCCCAAACGCATCGCGATGCTCGCCCTGAGCGCGCTGGGCATCGTCTACGGAGACATTGGAACCAGTCCGCTCTACGCGCTGCGCGAATGCTTCACCGGAGCGCACGGCGTCACGCCGACGCCGGCCAACGTCCTGGGCGTGCTGTCGCTCATCGTGTGGTCGCTCATCATCGTCGTGTCGGTGAAGTACATCATCTTCGTGATGCGCGCGGACAACCGGGGCGAGGGCGGCATCCTCGCGCTGATGGCGCTGGCCATGCACCGGCCCCGGGGGCAGTCACACCGCGCGCGGCCCGTGCTCATCACCCTGGGCCTCTTCGGCGCGGCGCTCATCTACGGTGACGGCGTCATCACCCCGGCCATCTCCGTGATGAGCGCGGTGGAGGGCCTGAGCGTGGCCACCCCCGTCTTCCAGCCGTACGTGATTCCCATCTCGCTCGTCATCCTGCTGCTGCTGTTCATGGTGCAGCGCAAGGGCACGGCGGGCATCGGCACGGTGTTCGGCCCCTTGATGACCGTGTGGTTCCTGGTGCTGGCGGTGCTGGGCGTGAAGGAGCTGCTGCACAACCCCGCGGTGCTCTGGTCGCTGTCGCCCGTGCACGGCGTGCAGTTCTTCATGGACAACGGGTGGCACGGCTTCCTGGTGCTGGGCGCCGTCATCCTGGTGGTGACGGGCGGCGAGGCGCTCTACGCGGACATGGGCCACTTCGGCGCGGGGCCCATCCGGCGCGCCTGGTTCCTGCTGGTGCTGCCGTCGCTGGTGCTCAACTACCTGGGCCAGGGCGCGCTGCTCCTGCGCCACGCGGAGGCCGCCCGAAACCCCTTCTTCCTCCTGGCCCCGGAGTGGGCCCTGTATCCGCTCGTGGCCCTGTCCACCGCCGCCGCCGTCATCGCGTCGCAGGCCCTCATCTCCGGCTCCTTCTCCACCACCCGGCAGGCCATGCAGCTGGGCTACTGCCCGCGCATGGAGGTGGTGCACACGTCCGCGGAGGAGATGGGGCAAATCTACCTGCCCGGCGTCAACGGGGCGCTGCTGGTGGGCGTCATCGCGCTGGTGCTGGGCTTCGGCTCCTCCAGCCGGCTGGCGGCCGCGTACGGCATCGCGGTGACGACGACCATGGGCATCACCACCGTGCTGGCCTACGTGGTGGCCCGGGAGCGCTGGGGCGTCCGCCGCTCCGTGGCCCTGCCCATCGCCAGCCTCTTCATGGTGGTGGACCTGGCCTTCTTCGGCGCCAACGCGGCGAAGATCGCTGACGGCGGCTGGTTCCCGCTGCTGCTCGCGGTCTGCATCTTCACGATGATGACCACCTGGAAGCGCGGCCGGGACATCCTCGCCGGCAAGCTGCGCGCGGCCAGCCTGGGCCTCAAGGACCTGCTGGGCAGCTTCGGGGACCACCCGCCCCTGCGCGTGCCCGGCACCGCCATCTTCATGACGGGCAACCCGGAAGGCACCCCGCCCGCGCTCCTGCACAACCTGAAGCACAACAAAATCCTCCATGAGCAGGTGGTGCTGCTCACCATCATCTCGGAGGAGATTCCCCACGTGGTGGCCCAGGAGCGCGTGGAGGTGGAGCCCCTGGAGCAGGGCTTCGTGCGCGTCGTGGCCCGCTACGGCTTCATGGAGAACCCCAGCATCCCGGACATCCTCAAGCGCTGCCGGGAGAAGGGCCTCCAGTTCCAGCTGATGGGCACCAGCTTCTTCCTGGGCCGCGAAACGCTCATCCCCACCAAGAAGCCCGGGATGGCCGCCTGGCGCGAGGCCCTCTTCACCTGGATGAGCCGCAACGCCCGCAGCGCCACCGCCTACTTCCGGATTCCACCCAACCGCGTGGTGGAGCTGGGCAGTCAGGTGGAGCTGTAACCCAAAGCGTTACCGCACCGCGACTTCACCCCAGGAGTAGAAAACCTACTCGGGCGGTGTTGCACGTGTTTTACCGGGCTTGAGGTTTATTCCGCCTCGTAACTCCTTGAAAAGACATGGGCAGGGTTCTCCGGGGAGGGGTTGTTCCGACCCAGGGGTGTCAGTAACTGACTGCCACACGGCCCTTTACGCAGGGGCTTGCCTGCTTCAGATTACACCGCCCCTGTCCGTTTTTTCCGGTTCAGATAGAAAAATACGGCAGGGCAGCAACACTTTCGTCGATGAATCGAGAATCTTTTCGCGGGGCAGAGAAAAATACTGTCCCAGCGCAATAGAACTTGGTTACCCTGCGGCCAGGTGTCCCCCGGCACCCGGCGTCTGAAACGAGGTCAGCCCTTCCATGCTCCAGGCCATCTCCCCCGCCCCCGTGTCGTCCCCGGCCGTCTCTCCGGTGAAGTCCGTCATGTCGTGGATGGCCGAGCCGAGGATGCCGCTGTCGGAGGCGGCGCCGTACACGGTGCTGAGCGCGCAGGAGCTGTACCCGCGCATCTGCGTGCGTGATCCGTACTTCGCGCTGAAGGACGTGACGGTGCTGCCGGGTGAGGTGGTGGCGCGCGTGCCGGTGCAGATGGCGTCGGACGCGGAGGCGATGCCGCTGGGCCTGGGCGAGGCGGGCCGGCACCTGGCCATCCTGGGCTCGTGCGGCGCGGCGCTGGTGGCGCCCAAGGACGGGCAGCACTTCTACCTGGCCAGCGCGGCGCGCGGTCAGTGGCTGCAGCCGGCCCCGCAGGAGCGCGCCACGGACATGCTCTGGGCGCTGGCGCAGGCGGAGTACACCGGCAAGCGCACCTGCACGGCGCGCACGCTGCTGTCCTCGTCGGACGGCACGCCGCTGTTCAAGCTGGAGGTGGACTACAACGTGCTGTCCGCCGCCGCCTTCACCCGCCTGTTCGGCGAGGCGCGCCAGGAGATGCGCCGTGAGCCGCGTCCCGCGGACACCGTGCAGCGCACCCCGGAGGAGTGGGCGAAGCTGCGGCAGAACCCGTACAGCAAGCCGTTGGACCTCCAGGACTTCCGCGTGGAGGGCGACATCATGCGCTCGTCGCTCGTCGTCACCCCGGAGCTGTGCAAGGGCCACTTCGCCATGCACCCGGTGATGCCGGTGGCGGTCGTCGCGGGCGGCATGACGCGCATGGCGACCACGCTGGGCCGTTCGCTGGAGCGCGCGCCCGGCGCCCGCTTCGTGGCCAAGGACGTGAAGCTGTCCGCGGACAGCCTGGCCTACGCGGGCCAGACGGTGGTGTTCGGCGCGCACCGCACCCGCGTGCGCGGCGCGGACCACACCTTCGCCTGCTGGGCGTCCGTGGGCGAGCGCGTGGTGGCGCAGCTGGACGTGACCTACACCCGCGTCGACTGAAGTCCCCCGAAGTCCGCTTGAAGCGCACCCGGAGCGCTGTCGACGCGCGGCCCCGCGTCCCGCTTCAGGCCCACTCGATGTCGTAGTCCACGCGGTCGATGCCCTGCGGCTTCGCGGTGGCCTTGCCCGTCAAACCCAACACCTTGAGCGAACCGGTGAGGATGCCCACGTGGTACGCGGGCGGCATCATGTCCCGGCGCATGCGCAGGGTGCCGGACTTGGGGCCCGTCGTGAGGTACTCGCGGTTGCCGTAGGACACCGCCGCGCTGTACGCCATCTGCGCGCCCGCGAAGAGCTTCTGGGGGTCGCCCCGGGAGATGATGCCGAACACCAGCATCCCGGGCCCGGTGGAGTAGCGGGTGATGCTCACCTCGCCGCACGCGTGGAACACCGCGTCCTGGGCGCCGAGCGCGCTCTCCAGCACGTCCGCCGCGCTGTACAGCAGCGTGAGGAACTCCCGCGCAGGGTATGAGCGCAGCTCCGCGTAGTCGTGGTTCAGCTCCCCCACGCGCAGCTTCTCCATGCCGATGGCGCCCGAGTGCTGCTGCACCAGGCCGAAGACGGACTTGAAGATGAGTCCACGGATGGAGTCCCCCTGCTGGAGGATGGCGATCCGGGCGGCGAGTTCGGCCTTGTCCGACGGCATGACTTCCACTCCTTGGTTCACGGGCGAACCCGGGGCCAGCTTAACGGCCCCTTTTCACCTGTCGACAAAGCGCTTCACCGGGCGTCACACCCGTCCCGACCTCCCATGTCCGGTGTCCGGGCCGACGCGGCAGGTTCCTTGGGGCTCCCGTGACTTCGGGCCCGGGGAGGGCGTCAGCGCTCGTCCAGCAGCATCGGCGCGAAGCCGGCCGCGTCGCAGGACGCGAGCACGTAGCGCACGCCCGCCCGTTCGCCGGTGAAGCCCGCGGGGATGCCGCTCGAGTGCAGGTGCCCGTACACGCACACCTTGGGGGCGAACGCTTCGATGGGGGCGCTGAAGGCGGTGGCCCGCTCGTTCGCGTACACGGGCGGGAAGTGCACCGCGATGATGCGGGTGAGCGGCGTGGGGGAGGCCGCCTCCTTCTTGAGCGCGTCATCGATGGACGTATTGAGCCGGCGCGTCTCGCGCTCCACGTAGCCGGAATCCCCCTGCTCGTCGCCCATCTCCCCGCCCGGCATGGGCGGCGCTTCCGGCGCGGTCCACAGCCGCGTGCCGGCGATGACCCAGGGCCCCAGCACGAACGCGTTGTTGTGGAGGAAGCCCTCCAGCGTGCGGAACGGCTCCAGCAGCTTGCGCAGCTTGGACGCGGAGTCGCCCCACCAGTAGTCGTGGTTGCCGCGCACCAGCACCTTGCGCCCCGGCCGCGCGTCCAGCCACGCCAGGTCCTCCATCACCTCGTGGGCGCGGGTGGCCCAGGAGATGTCGCCCGCGACGATGACCGCGTCCTCCGGCCGCACCCGCTCGTCCCACGCGCGCTGCAAGGGCAGCGGGTGGTCCGTCCAGCCGAAGCGGTGCATGTCCTTCTGCCGGGTGGAGGGCAGGTGCGTGTCGCCAATACCGAAGAGCCGCATGATGGTGGCGTCATAGCGGATGCCCTGGCCCCATGTCGGCCCTTCCAGCGCGGCGCGCGCCCGGACGGCTTTCTGGCCCGGTCCACCAAGGGTGCAAATAGTGATTAATACAAGAAATGGCGTAACAAAACGTTACGTCACGGATGTCCTGAATTGCGGCAGTGCGGCATCCGTGTGCCATCTCGGACTCCGCGTGAAATAGCGGGCCCTGGGATGTAGGTAATTCCGTGATTTCAGGTGCTTGAAGTCACAAGGAACTTCGAGCGCCGGGTGCGGGTGGAGCATGCATGCACCGGTCGAGGAAGAAAACTGGACGAAGGTGACGGATGAAGGCGGCTGGCACGCACGGTGCTGTGAAGGCGTGGAGTTCCTCCCCCCGACTTTGGAGTCCCCTCATGTCAACCTTCCGCAATCCCTTCGCGGCGGCGGCCGTCGCCCTGGTGCTCTCCGCGTGCGGTCCCCAGGCGCAGCAGCCCTCCGAGACCCCTCCGGCCGAGACGCCGTCGCAGCCCTCCCCGGACACGGCGGGCAGCACGCTGCCGCGTGAGATGGACCCGCTGTTCGCGCAGGCCGCGCAGGAGTTCAACGTCCCGGCGGAGCTGCTCAAGGCGGTCTCCTACGCGGAGACGCGCTGGCAGATGGTGCGGGGCGAGGCGGAGTTCCCGGGCCAGCAGCCGGCGTTCGGCCTGATGGCGCTGCGGGGTGAGGACCTGGAGCAGGGCGCGGCGCTGGCGGGCGTGACGGCGGAGGAGGCGCGCACGGACGCGCTGTCCAACCTGCGCGCGGGCGCGGCGCGGCTGTCCCAGCTGGCCATGGACGCGAAGGTAGAGCGCGGGGACCTGGCCGCGTGGGCGCCGGTGGTGGCGCAGCTGAGCGGCATCACCAACCCGGAGGCGCAGGCGGAGCACGTGCACCGCTCCGTGTACGCGGTGATGAACGAGGGCGCGGTGGCGCTCAACCAGGACGGCTCGGTGGCCGTGTCGCTGGAGCCCGTGAAGGTGGAGGCGAAGTTCGAGCGTCCCCAGGTGCGCGCCATGGCGGCGGGCCCGGACTACGCGTCGTCCATCTGGCGGGCGGCGCCGTCGGGCAACTACAGCACGAGCAGGTCGCACAACCCGTTGATGATCATCATCCACACCTGTGAGGGCTCCTACGGCTCGTGCTGGAGCTGGCTCACCAACAGCGCCGCGGGCGTGAGCGCGCACTACGTGGTGAACGAGAGCGGCTCCGAAATCTCCCAGCTGGTGCGCGAGGCGCACCGGGCCTACCACATCGGCGCGACGTACGACTCGTCGCTCAACAGTGGCAAGGAGGCGTGGCTCAACGGCGTGCAGTCCAACAACTTCACCATCGGCATCGAGCACGGCGGCTACGCCAGCCAGACGTCCTTCCCGGCCGGGCAGATTGACGCGTCCGCGAAGCTGTCGTGCGACATCGCGCGCGACAACTCCATCGTGAAGGACAGCTACCACATCGTGGCGCACGGCAAGCTGCAGCCGGCGACGCGCACGGACCCGGGTCCCAACTGGCCGTGGTCCACGTACCTCAGCAAGGTGAACAGCTACTGCGGCACGACGACGCCGACCGGTGAGATCATCATCGACAGCAACAGCGCCAACAACGACGCGTCCAAGGCGAGGCTCTCGCTGACGGGGAACTGGTCGGAGGGCACGAGCGCCGG
The DNA here is from genome assembly GCF_003986945.1 of Corallococcus sp. AB018. NCBI lineage: Bacteria > Pseudomonadati > Myxococcota > Myxococcia > Myxococcales > Myxococcaceae > Corallococcus > Corallococcus sp. AB018. Next base: position 27,804 of record NZ_RAWR01000018.1, read on the forward strand.
CTACTACGGCAGCGGCTACTTCTACGCGGCCACGGAGGCCATCTCCGCGCCGGCCTCATTCGAGTTCTACCTGCCCACCGCGCAGACGCGCACGATTGACGCCTGGTGGGTGGCGGGCGCGAACCGCTCCGCCACGGCGCCGTTCATCGCCTACAACGCGGCGGGTACCGAGGTGGGCCGCGTGTCCGTCAACCAGCAGACCAACGGCGGCAAGTGGGTGACGCTGGGCACGTACAGCTTCTCCGCGGGCTGGAACAAGGTGCAGCTGAGCCGCTGGACGACCCCGGGCTTCGTGGTCATGGCCGACGCCGTCCGGGTGCGCTGACGTGAGGCACGAGGGCCTTGAACGGCGGAAGCGTTCCGGGCCCTCGCGGGCACGGCGGTGGTGGGCCGTGCTCGCCATGCTGGGCGCTATGGGCTGTCAGGGCCGCTGCGGCGGCGCTGGTGGAGCCACGGCGCCCGGTGCCCTGTCGGAGGCGGAGCGGCGGGCCCTGCCGGGCACCATCGTCTTCCTCTCCGAAAGGGCGGGACAGAAGGACGTCTGGAGGGTGACGCCCGCCGGAGAAGAGACGCAGGTCACCTCCGCGCCGGAGGACGAGTACCCCGGCCCGCCGTCACCGGACGGCCGCACGCTGCTGGTGATTGCGTCGGGCGAGGCGAACGGGCGTGTCTTCCAGCAGCTGCGCCTGCAGCCGCTCGAGGGAGGACGCCAGGTGGCGCTGCATCCGCCCCGGCCCCGAGCGCGCAACGCGAGCTGGGCGCCGGACGGCACGTGGCTGGTCGCGGAGTCCGACGCGCAGGGCTTCAGCGACGTGGTGCGCGTGCTGCCCGAGGCGAACGCGGTGGACACGCAACTGACGCACGTGAAGGAGGGCTGCTTCGAGCCCGCGGTGTCTCCGGACGGCACGGAGGTGGCGTGCGTGTGCAGCGGTGACGGGGACCCGGAGGTCTACGTCTTCCGCGCGGACGGCACGGGCGAGCCTCGCCGCATCACCACGTTCTACATGGAGGACCGGACGCCGCAGTGGAGCCCGGACGGCAAGTGGCTGCTGTTCGTGAGCAACCGCGAGCGCAAGGAGCGCATGTACCTGGTGCGCGCGGACGGCGCGGACCTGCGAGCCCTGTCCGGAGAGGGCTTCGCGGGCGACGAGCGCGAGGCGGTCTTCAGCCCGGACGGCAAGCGCGTGGCGTACGTGGCCCGGCACCCGGACGGCAAGAGCCGCATCTGGGTGGCGGACGTGGCGGGAGGCGCGCCGGTGGCGCTGACGGACGGACAGCACCGCGACGACATGCCGGCATGGAGCCCGGACGGCAAGGCGCTGGTGTTCGTCTCCGAGCGCGACGGCGACACCGATCTGTACCTCATGCGTCCAGACGGCACCGGTCAGACGCGGCTCACCACGGCGAAGGGCGCGGACTGGCTGCCGCGCTGGTTCGTGCCGCGCTAGCCCGCACGCTGGCGCAGCGGTGCGGGCGCCGTGGGAGCGGCGGGGGCTTCCAGGGGCACGCTGAAGAAGAAGGTGACGCCCCGGTCCGGCTCGCTCTCCACCCAGATGTGGCCGCCGTGGGCCTCCACGATGAGCCGGCTGATGTAGAGCCCCAGTCCCAGGCCCTTGCCGTCCGCCGAGCGGCCGTCCTCCGTGCGGTAGTACTTGTCGAACAGGCGCGCCGCGTCCCTCGGGGACAGGCCCGCGCCCTGGTTGGTCACCGACACCACGGCCTGGTCGTGCGCGGCGGCGAGCCGCACGTCCACCGGCGTCTCCTTGGGGCTGTACTTGAGCGCGTTGGTCAGCAGGTTGGTCACCACGCGCTCCAGGCGCGCGGCGTCCATGGGCACCGGCGGCAGCGGATCCACCCGGTGCAGCCGGAAACGCTCGCGCGCGTCGGGCGGCACGTCGCGCTCCAGCACTTCCTCCAGGAAGCGGCCCAGGTCGCGCGCCTCGCGGCGCAGGGTCACCCGGCCGGACTCCAGCCGCGAGCCCTCCAGCAGCTCTTCGATCATCGTGCTCATCCACTCCACGTTGTGGATGATGGCCTGGGCCATGATGCCCTCGCGCTCCAGCTTCCGCTCGTGCAGCGCGCGCTGGAGCAGGTGGGCGCGCAGGTTGATGGTGTTCAGCGGGTTGCGCAGGTCGTGGGAGATGAGCCCCACGTACTCCTCGCGCAGCTTCTCCAGGTCCCGGCGCTCGGTGACGTCGCGCAGGATGGCGATGCGCGTGGCGTCGTCCTCGCCCTTCATCGGGCTCAGCCGCACCTCCAGCGGCACGCTGGTGCCGTCCTGCCTCTGCCCGACCACCAGCCGCCCTCCCGTGGCGCGCTCCGGGCCCTCTCCGGGGGCGGCCGGGCCGTGGAGCCCCTCCGGCACCAGCAGCTCCACCTCGCGGGCCAGCAGGGCCTCCCGGCGGTAGCCGAAGACGCGCTCCGCCTCCGCGTTGGCGAAGCGCACGCGGCCGGTGGCGTCCACCACCACCATGGGGTCCGGCGCGGTGTCCAGGAAGGTGCGGAAGCGCTCCTCGGAGGCCTCCAGCGCGGCCGTGGCCCGCATGCGTTCGGTGTCCAGCACGTCCAGCGCCCGCGCCGCCAGCAGCACCAGCGTGACGCCGCCGGCGGCCACCACCGTGGCGAAGAGCGGCAGCTTCGCGTCGTGGCTGAGCCCGCCTATCAGGTGGAGCAACACCAGCGTCAGCCCCAGCACCGGCGGCCCCAGCAGCATCACCGGCACCAGCCGCCGCGCCACGAAGCCGCCCAGCGTGTCCCGCGTGAGCCGCGCCATCAGCCCCAGCTCCGGCCGGGCGCACAGCGTGCCCATGGCCAGCAGCATCAGCACGCAGGTGGTGTGCAGCCCCATGCTGCGCTCCTGGAAGAACGGAGCGGCGACGGGCGTCACCAGCGGGCCCAGCAAGAAGCCGTTGAGCCCCGTCAGCGCCGCCATCAGCGCGAGCACCACCAGCGCGTCCGACCACGACAGCCGCTGCGGGTGACCCCGGTCCACCAGCGCCAGCGCCGGCCCCAGGAGCATCAGGCACAACCCCGTCAGGGGCGACGGCACGATGCCCGGCGACGCGCTGACGTCCTCGCCAAAGAGGCGCAGGAACAGCGCGTCCAGGCCTCCGTTGCCTCCGGTGATGACGCCATCCACGAGGCTCGCCGCGCCCAGCAGGGCCGTGGCCAGGGCGAGCGCGGTGCCCAGCCGGTGTTGGATGCGGTGGGGAGTGGCCGGCAGCCGCAGGCCCAGCGCGGCCCCACCCAGCATCAACCCCAGCGCGGCGCTGGGGCGCATGGCGGGGAGCGCGGCGCCCATGGACTTGAGCACCATGACATCCAACGCCCAGCCCACCAGCACCAGCAGGCCCACCAGGCAGGAGGCCGCCGCGGAGCTGCGCGCAAGGGCACGGACCAACGCCGTGCTTCGTGGCATGGATTGGCCGCTCATCATCCGCGTCCCCCCGGAACGCCAGCCCTGCATCCTGCCACAACATCTCGCCTCATGGGCCCCCCCGGCAATGGGACGCCGGGGTTGGAAGGATGTCCGTCCTAGGCGGGGATGTCCGACTTGTCCAGGGTTGGGTCAGGGTGCGTAGCGGCCTGGATACACGGTGAGGACGACGCCCAGGCCCGGGCCCACGTCGACGTTGCGCGGCACGTACGTGTCGGTGCCTTCCACGGACAGCTGGAAGGAGGAGGCCCCGGCGCCGGAGTGGACGAAGAGGAACAGGCCGTGGGCCGCGGTGCCCGCGGTGTCCACGGACGTGAGGTCACCCGACGGGTAGTAGACGCGGTCCGCCAGGTCGGCGCGGTTCAACGCCACGCGCGCGCCGCTCACGGGCTGACCGTTCAGGTCCACCACGCGCCCCAGCACGAAGCCCGCGGAGGCCAGGGTGGCCTCCGGGTCCCCGGTGTGGCCCTGGAGGCGCGGCGCACCCACGGCGGCGCCCAGCTGATCCACGAACGCGATGGGGAGGGCCCACGCGTGCGCGTCGATGACGTCCGTGCGCGGACGGGTGCCGGTGAAGGCGGTGTCGTAGACGAGCGTGGTGCTGCGCACGAGGCCTTCGTGCACCAGGCCCACCGCGAGCCCCTGGTGCACGTCGCGCACGGGCACGTCGGTGATGCGGAAGGCGCCGTCCTCGGACACCTCGCCGGTGGCGAAGGTGGCGGCCGCGTCGTTGACGGCCACGCGCAGCGGCTCCTCCACGGTGAGCGCCATCCCGGTGAGCGACGCCGGTGCCGCGGCCGAGCCCTCGGCCTCCGGGAACACGCGTGCCTCGCCCGTCACGAGGATGCGAAGGTTTTCCAGATCCACCGCCTCGGCGTCCTCGGTCCGCACGCCGGGGTCCGGTGTGAAGCCGCCGTCGCCACAGGCCATCGCCAACAGCCCGAGCACGGCACCACCCGCCGCCCGAATGTAGTGTTTCATCGGGCGGCAACATCTTCACGGCGGGGGAGGCACGCAATCCGTCCCCGGGTGTCGTCCGTCCCCTTCACGACGCACCGCCGCGCTCGCGGGCAGGACGCACCGGACATCGGGCCCTCCGGGTGTTGAAAACACGTCGGCACCGGGAGCCTGCCTTCCGCTGGAAACGGAAGGCCGCGCCCGGTGCCGCGGGTCACGCCAGGGAGGAGGAAGCGGAGCGTCTACCAGCCCGACCCGCTCTTGCCGGAGGAGCCGGAGCTCTTGCCGGTGTTCCATCCGCCGCCGCTGCTGCCGCCGCTGCTTCCACTGCTACCGCCGCTGCTCCGGCCACTGCCGCTGCTGCCGCTGCTGCCGCCGCTGTTGCCACCGGGAGGGGTGCTCCAGCCGCCGCTGCTCCTGCCGCTGCTCCCGCTATTGCTGCTCCCGCTGTTGCTGTTGCCGCGGTTGTTGTCCTTGTCGTCGTCGCGGCTCTTGCTGGCCGGGGTGTCCCAGCCGCCGCTGTTGCGGCTGTTGTCCCTGTCGTTGTCCCTGTCGTTGTCCCGAGCGTTGTTGGAGGGAGCGGCGTTGTTGCCGCGGCCCCAGCTGGAGCCGCTGGGAGGCCGGGCGCCGGTGCCCGTGCCGCCGGGAGGCGCGTTGCGGCCCTGGTTGACGGGGGCCGGAGCGGGCGCGGGCCGCGAGGGGGCGATGTTGTTGCGGCCGCCAGGGACCGCGGAGGCCGAGTGGCTGTTGCTCCAGCGGTAGCCCCGGGTGCCGCGGTCGTAGCTGTAGCCCGCGCCCCACGAGCCCTGCGGATAGAAGTCGTGCTGGTGGCGGCCGTGGAAGTTGCAGTACGCGCCGCTGGGGGTGGGGTGGTAGTCCCAGTACCAGACCACCGTCGGGCCCCGGTAGTAGTAGACGTCGTCCGTGTAGACGTAGGACGCCTGGGGCGGCTGGTAGTCGTGGACGTGGGCGTAGTCTTCCGGGCACCAGCCGCCGCCGTAGTCGTCGGGGACGGGGTGCGCGCCGGCGAACCGGTACTCCACCACGGCGGCGGGGGCGATGTAGGCCGCGCGGCGGACGACGGGGCGGTGCGAGTGGGCCTCGACGACACAGCCCGTCCCCATCAGCAGGGCCACGGGGACGACCAGGGCGAGCAAGCGGTTCATGAAGAGTCTCCTGTCGCGGAAGTGGACCCTCAAAGCATCCTGCTTCGCAACCTCTGCCCCCCATGACGGCCCGCTGCCCCGGAAATTCACCCGGGACGCCTGCCCGCCGGGAAGGGAAGGGGCCCGCCTGATATGACACCCGGGTCGCGGCCCCTGGGGGCGTCGCGCCTTGGGAGGCATACGGATGTCGGATGTGGATTTCGGACGCGCGATGGGGGCGTCCTGCGCGCTGCACCCGGGGCGGGAGGCCACGGGCACCTGCGCCCGCTGCGGCAACTTCACGTGCGACACGTGCAGCCAGAACGGCGCGTCGCCCCGCTGCCCCACGTGCCGGGAGCGCTCCGGCGCCACGTTCCCGCTCCAGCGGGAGAACTGGAACTTCAGCAAGCTGTGGGACGTGTGCTGGGCGGCGTTCCAGCGCGAGTGGGGCATGTTGTCGCTCGCGGTGTTGATCACCCTGGGCGTGTCCCTGGGCGCGAACCTGCTCGTCAACGTGGCCACGGGCATTGGCGCGGCGGTGGACAGTGTCGTCGTCGCCGTGGTGCTGAGCGTGGTGGGGCTCGTGGCGCAGCAGCTGGTGCAGGGCCTGGTGCAGCTGGGCCTCTTGCGCGTGTGCTTCGACGTGCTGCACGGAGGCCGCGCGGACGTGGCGCGCCTCTTCAGCCAGATGCACAAGGCGGTGCCCTACACGCTGACGATGCTCCTCGTCTTCGCCATCGTGATGGTGCCGCTGGCCCTGCTGAGCGTCCTGGTCATCCTCGCGCTCGTGGGCACGGGCATCCTGAGCGGCGTGGACCTGAACTCCTCATCGGACCAGGTCTGGAGCGCGCTGGCTCCGATGCTCGGCGTGATGGGGCTGGGGTTCCTGGTGCTGCTGGGGCCCATCGCGTACCTGGTGCTGCCGCTGTACCTGGTCCAGCCGGAGCTCGCGTACGAAGAGGTGCCGCCCTCGCCCGTGGAGGTGCTGCGCCGCAGCTGGGAGGCCGCGCGCGGTCAGCGCCTGAGCATCCTGGGCGTGGGGCTCGCGGGGGGCGCCGTCATGGTGGCGGGGTTCTTCGTGTGCTGCGTGGGCTTCATCCCCGGCATGGCGCTGGCCCAGCTGCTCATCGCGGGGATGTTCCTGTCCATGCGCTCCCCGCGGGAGGACGCCGCGGAGTCCTTCCCGGGCTGAAAGCCGCGGGAAGCAAGGAGGCGCGCCTTCGCGAACAGGGCGAAGGCGCGCGGGCGACCTCAGTGCACCAGCCGCTCGGAGTAACCCGAGCGGGGTGTGACGACCTTGCCCAGGCACGCGAGGATGTGCTCGCGGTACTCGGACAGCTCGCGCAGGCCGCACAGCATCCACCGGCCGCCAATCACCAGCGAGGGCACGCCGCGCACGCCGCGGCTGCCGGCCAGCCGGTGCTCGTCGTAGATGAGCCGGCGCGTCTCTTCCGAACGGAAGGCCGCGGAGAACTGGTTCATGGACAGGCCCACGCGCGACGCCAGCTCGAACACCACATCCGAGCGCGACACGTTGACGCCCTGCTCCAGCGCGGCGCGCTGCATGGACCGGGCGAGGAAGGCCCGCGCCTGCGGTCCCTGCAACCGCGCGGCTTCCAACGCCGCCAACGCCGGCACGCTGGAGCGCGGCGGATCACCGCCAAGCCACAGGTCCGTGGAGAGCAGCGAGGCCGTGGGGTCGGGTTCGCGCTGCGCGCGCTTCACCTCTTCCACCAGCCCGCGCACTTCGCGCTCCGTGGGCAGTACGTCGTGCAGACGCAAAGGGTAGGGACGCACGCTCCAGCGGACGGCATCGCCAAACTCCTGGCGAAGCACTTCCAACCGCTGGTCGGCGAGGTAGCACCAGGCGCAAAGCACATCCTGGTAGACGGTGATCTGCAGCGGCTTGTGCAGCGTTTTCATCGGGGGTCGCCAGATTAGAGGCGCATCCCCACCGCTGCCAACACCCCTGGACAATCCCCGCCCGAAGGCATTCCCGTATTCCTGAGGAGCATCCAAGGCACCGTGCGCACCGTGAAGTCCCGCACGCATGCCATGGAGCAGGCGGGCAGGCACGCAGGTGCTGCTCGCGTGCCTGCTTTCAACACAACATCTGGCTCAGGAAGCGCGGCCTGCCCGTGCGCGCAACGCGCTGCCCCGGGTCCCCGCGTACACCAACGCGTGCTCCACGATGTGGCCCGCGATGTCCTGACCGGTGGCGCCCTCCAGGCCCTCGAAGCCGGGGCTGGAGTTGATCTCCATCAGGCGCGGGCCTTCGCGGCCCTCCAGCATGTCCACGCCCGCGACCTCCAGGCCGATGATGCGCGCAGCCTTCACCGCGGCCTCCATGTAGTCCGAGGACAGGGTGATGGCGCGGCCCTCGCCGCCGCGGTGGATGTTGGAGCGGAACTCGCCCTTCTTCGCCTTGCGGCGCATGGCGCCCACCACGGTGTCGCCCACCACCAGCGCGCGCACGTCGCGGCCCTCGCTCTCCGCGACGAACTCCTGGAGGACGATCTCCTGGCCCAGGTCCCAGAAGGTGTCGAGGATGGTCTGCACCTCCGGCAGCGTGTGGGCAATCATCACGCCCACGCCCTGGGTGCCCCTGATCAGCTTGATGATGACGGGCAGTCCGCCCACCTCCTGCACCAGCTTGCGCACGTTGCCGCGGTCGTGCGCCATCACCGTGCGGGGCATGTCCAGGCCCGCGCGGGCGAGGAACTGGAGCGCGCGCAGCTTGTCGCGGCTGCGCGCGATGGCCGTGGGCGGGTTGAGCACCGGCACGTCCATCATCTCGAAGTGATTCACCACGGCCAGGCCGTACGCGGTGATGGACGCGCCGATGCGCGGAATCACCACGTCCACGCCCTTCACCTCCGCGCCGCGGTAGGTCATGCGCGGCTGGCCCCGCGCCAGCAGCAGGCAGCAGCGCAGCGTGTCGAACACGAGCGCCCGGTGCCCCCGGGCCTTGATGGCCTCCACCAGCCGGCGCGTCGAGTACAGCGAGCGCTTGCGGGACAGGATGGCCACGGTCTTCTTCACGCGGGGCCGCTTGGGTCGCGGTGCGTCACCGCGCTCGGGTGCCTGTGCGCCAGGCGGAACCGGCGCCTTCTTCGGCTGGGCTTTTCGGGGGGGCATGCGGGGCGCGGGACACTAGCACGCACAGGCGTGGAGGCACGGCACGTGGGCACCCTTTGCTATCCTCGCGTTCACTGATGACCGCACCCAACCCGCATCCCGACGACATCCACACCAATCCAGGAGACGTCGGCCTCGAGCTGTCCTCCCAGTCCCCTCTGCTGGGGGAGACACTGGTGGTGGATCCGCGCGCCAGCGTGAAGATGCACAAGTGCCGGTTGCTGGTGACGTCGGGACCGGACACCGGGCGCTCCATGGTCAGTGACAAGGAGCGGCTGCGCTGCGGGGCCCACCCGGGCAACGACCTGGTGCTGGTGGAGGACCGCACCGCCAGCCGCCACCACTTCGAGGTGCAATACACCGAGCGCGGCCGCCTCCTGGTGGACCTGAACTCCACCAACGGCACCTTCCTGGACGGCCGCCGCATCGAACGGGCCTACCTGTCCCCGGGCTCGCAGATTCGCGCCGGCTCCTCGGTCATCACCTTCGCTCCCATGGACGAAGAGGTGGCGGTGGAGCCCGACCGCGAGGGCGAGCTGTGCGGCATGGTGGGCCAGAGCGTGAAGATGCGGCAGGTGTTCGGGCTCATCAAGCGCATCGCGCCCATGGACGTGTCCGTCATCATCCAGGGCGAGACGGGCACCGGGAAGGAGCTGGTCTCCAGCGCCATCCACGAGCTGTCCGGCCGCGAGAAGGGCCCCATGGTGGTGCTGGACTGCGGCGCCATCCCGCCCAACCTCATCGAGAGCGAGCTGTTCGGCCACGAGAAGGGCGCCTTCACCGGCGCCACGTCCAGCCGCCCCGGTGCCTTCGAGCGCGCGCAAGGGGGCACCATCTTCCTGGACGAGCTGGGCGAGCTGCGCCTGGACCTGCAGCCCAAGCTGTTGCGCGTGCTGGAGAACCGCGAGGTGCGCCGGGTGGGCGGCAACGACGTCATCGAGGTGGACTGCCGGGTCATCGCCGCCACCCACCGCGACCTGGTGAAGGAGATCGCCGCGGGCAACTTCCGCGAGGACCTCTACTTCCGCCTGTCCGTCATCCACATCCAGCTGCCGCCGCTGCGCCAGCGCCGGGACGACATCCCGCTCATCCTCAAGCGGGCGCTGGCGGAGCCGGAGGTGGTGGACACCCACGGCCGCAAGCGCTTCTCCGCGGAGGCCCTGGGGCTGCTCATGGCCTACCCATGGCCCGGCAACGTGCGCGAGCTGATGAACGTGCTCTCCCACGTGCTGACCTTCTCCGACGAGGGCGAGGAGATATTGCCCTCCCACCTGCCCCCGCGCGTCCGGGGCCAGGCCCGCGAGGGGCCGCTGCCCTTCAACGAGCACCTGGCCTTCAAGGACGCCAAGGAGCAGCTCCTGGAGAACTTCGAGCGCGAGTACGTCACCAGCGTCCTCACCCGCTGCGAGGGCAACCTGTCCCGCGCCGCCCGGGAGAGCGGGCTGCACCGCAAGTCCATCGAGCGGCTGGTGAAGAAGTATCAGCTCGACGCCAAGGGGCTGAAACCGCGCTGAAACAGCGTCGTTACACGGTTTCACTGAGGGTGTTTATTCCCCAGGAAGTTTTCACCGGGCCCATCCTCTGAGACAATCCCGGCCCCCCTTTCAGACCCCGACGCAGTGTGTCGGCGGTCACTTGACGGATACTGCGAGATTCCCCCATCCCGCAGGATGAGCCTCCGTATGAGCGCACGATCCCCCCGTGAAGCAGGCGAGTCCGGCCAGGCCCTGGTGGAGGCCGCGCTGTCGCTGCCACTGGTGACGTTCCTCATCCTGGGCGCGTTGCAGCTGTTCCTGATGATGCAGGCGCGGGTGATGACGCACTACGCGGCCTTCCGGGCGACGCGCGCGGGCAGCGTGGCGCACGGGGACTGCGAGCGGATGACCCACGCGGCCATCCTGGCGCTGATTCCGACCTTCCACTCGTTCATGGGGCAGGGGACGGGTTCGCTCAACGGTCCGCTGGCCCGAGGCGCGGGTTCGGACGCGCCCCGGCTCCTGGCGGAGGCGTTCGCGGCGCGGATGAACAACCGCTACTCGGGCCCGGGCCTGGACGGCGTGCACAACCGCAGCATCGTGTGGATCCAGCGGGACCTGGCGGGCGGCGGCGTGGACAGCCCGGAGGACAGCGACTTCGACCGGCCGGGCCACCTGCGGCGGCTGGAGGTACAGCTGGTGTTCTGGTACCCGCTGCGCATCCCGTTCGCCAACTGGGTGATGTCGCGCATGTTCCTGGCGCACTTCAACCTGCGTCCCTACACGGACGCGAACCCGCTCATCGTCGCCGAGCGCAACGCCAACTGGAACGGCAGTGACGTGACGGCGGTGCACGATCTGGACGGCGAGCTGGGCATGGAGCTGGCGGACCGCGTGCTCAACCGGCAGTACGTGTTCCCCATCATCACCACGTTCACCATGCGAATGATGACGCCCGTGAAGTCGCGTTTCTTCGCCACCATGGCCTGTCCCCGGTGAAAACGATGAAGCGCTCCTCCCCCCAGCGCGGTCAGACCCTGGTGCTGTTCGTCCTCAGCATGCTGCTGCTGTTGCTGATGGTGGCCCTCACGCTGTCGTTCACCATGAAGGTGCGCGAGCGCATCGAGGTGCAGACGGTGGCGGACGCGGCCGCGTACTCCAACGCGGTGGCCACGGCGCGCACGTTCAACACCATCGCCGTCAGCAACCGCGCGGAGATCGCCCACATGGTGGCGAACGCGGGCGCGGCCAGCCTCTTGAACTGGGCGAGCCTCTACCGCGGCGAGCTGAACGCGGCGAAGTTCGGTTACGCGGCGTGGGTGCCCGTCTACCAGGCGTTCGCCACCGCGGGCTGCCCCTGCGCCTGGTCCAACGGCTTCTGCGCCCGCATGTGCCAGTGCGGCATCCGTGGGGTGACGGACCTGGGCCGGCTGATGACCATGCTCCAGCGCGAGGACCTGCGTGTGGAGGCCGTCTTCCAGGCCCTGGACCCGATGGTGGGTCTGCAGATGCGCCTGCACCAGGTGGCGGCGGGCGCGCTGTACGCCTCCTCGTATGCGGACTTCAGGAGCCTCAAGGACAAGGTGAACGATCAGGGCTTCGCCAACGACATCTTGGGAGACCTGGTGGCGGGGAGGAACCCTCACGACGCGGGGTGGCTGGCGCCGTCCGCGGGCAACATCTCCAAGAAGGAGCTGGCGGACAACACGGCGTGCCTGGGTGGCGGCGCGGTCTGTGATCCGCTGCCGCTGACGGTGGCCCACAGCGTGGACGCGGCCATGGGAAGCCGTGGCTTCACCTTCGTCACGTCGCGGACCATCGAGCAGTACGTCGCGCACGAGGCGAACCTGGCCTTCGTCATCATGCCGCCGGACATCGTCACGCTCCCGCTCGCCGCGGGCACGTCCCACTTCGGCAAGCCGATCCTCCAGTACGGGCTCTTCCCCCCCTACGCTCCCGCCGTCACGGCCGAGGACGAGGGCGTCGTGGCCTTCATCTACAACCACATCGCGCATGGCGGTGGACCGCCGTGCCCGGTGATGGTGGGCGGTACGGTCCCGACCCTTGCCCTGTTCGCGGCCTCCGGTGGCGTCATGCCCACGCCCACGCATATGTGGTTTGGCGGCACGGACCCCGCGCCCTTCGCGCGGCACATGCTGGCGCCGTGTCTGGGCGGCCCGTCCAGCTGCCCGGGCATCTGGCCGCCGTTCCTGGACTACAACCTGACGGAGCTGTGGCCCAACGGCGCGGACAACAACTTCGGGCAGCCGAAGAACTTCGCGGTCATCCAGCGCGACCGCAGCACCATGTCCGCGATGGATCAGGACCCGTGGAACCTGGCGTTCCGCTTCCGCTTCAAGGCGGCCAATCCGAACCCGAACGCGGGCAAGTTCGACAACACCAGCGTCACCATGGCGGACGGCGTCACGCCGCTGGGCGTCCAGACGGCGTTGTCCACGGGCATCGCGTACTACCACCGTGGCCGCAGCCTGGGCGTCTCCCACTGGAGTGAGCCGCCCAACCTGCTCAACCCCTACTGGCGCGCCACGCTGGTACCGGTGGACACGGACGAGTCGGGTCTTCAGGACGCCATCGACGCGTTGGGTTCCAGCTCTCCTTCCTCCGCCGCCACCATCCAGGAGTTGCGGCGCGTGGGCTTCAGGGGGTTCCAGTGATGCACCGCCAGCTTCGTCGTCACCGCCGGCAGGCGCGCGGCCAGTCCATCGTCGAGGCGGCCCTCGGCGTCACGCTGTTCATCACCATCCTGGTGTTCGGCATCCACTTCGCGGAGGTGGGCTTCCTGTCGCTGAAGGTGCAGGAGGCCGCCGTGTCAGCGCTGTGGAACGGCACGCACGGGGAGATGCACGACATCCCGCTGGACTACGGCTCGGCGCATGACTCCATGCGGCAGGCGGGTGAGGACGCGCAGGCGCGGTACGCGGACTTCAACGGCCTGTCGTCCGTCAACCACGGTGACACCATCACGCAGGTGTTCACGCAGGGTTCGGGCCTGCGTGTGAACTGCAGCCGGAACGGGGGCCTGGACTGGGATGGCCCCGTGCTGACCCGGTTGATGTACCGCGACGAGGGCGGCACGGCGTGCACGTCCCAGGCGAACCTGAGCTCCTGGAACATTCCCACCCGGTTCCTGGATCAGTCCTCGGAGACGGGCCTGTACAACGAGCAGCACCAGGAAGCGGCCAACGCCAACATCCAGGTGTGTGGCATTGGCCGCGCGGTGGGCGGTACCTGCCGGGGCAGCTTCTCCATGCTCGTGGACGACTGGGGCCTGTCCAATGAGATGGAGTCCGCCACCTGCTTGTTTATCCAGGACATGGCGCTGCCGTGCAGCAACGGGCCGTTCTACGCGGCCACGAAGGGCGTCTACGAGCCCACCACGCTGCCCATCCCGACCTACGCCAGCTTCCTGGCGATGGACGCCCTCTTCATGAACCCGCTGCCGCCCCTGGTCTTGATGCAGCGGGAGAACACCTTCTGGATGAGCGCGGCGGGTGAGGAGAGCCAATTCATGCAGGCCTGGCTCAAGCTGACGCCCCTGGGCAACATTTGGAACACGTCGCCCGGCGCGCTGATTGGCATCACCACGCCCCATTACGGTCTGGGCTATCTGGACCGTAACGGCTGTTTCCTTGGAAAGGATTGCTGAAGATGAAGATGCGAAGCCTGCTGTCGGGTGGAGTGCTGGCGTTGGTTCTGGGCGTTTGCCTGACGGCGTCTCCCGCGCGTGCGGACAGCAACTCATGCAACACGGACTGCGCGACGAAGAACGGGGACACGCTCAACGCCTGCATCACCGCCTGTCCGGCGCCGAGCAGCCCGGGGTCCGCGAAGGACAGCAGCCGCACCTGCTCCGCGCGCTGCGCGCAGAAATTCCAGGCCCAGTTCAACCAGTGCAAGTCCCGCTGCCCCAAGCCGGAGGGCGACACGGGTCCGAAGTCGGGCAAGTCCGTCAAGGCCGCGCGTTCGCACCGCGGCGGGTAGGAGGGGCGGGATGATGCGCGCGATTCGTGGGGCGGCCCTGACGCTGGTATTGGGGCTTTCCGCTCCTGCCTGGGCGCAGCGGGCCAACTTCACCTGGGACATTCCGAAGACCGTCAGCGTCGTGGATGTGCCGGGCCAGGTGGACGCCAATGGCGTGCCGGTGAAGCTGCTTGCGGTGCGCAGCAAGGAGAAGGCGCAGGTCATCCTCCAGAGCGTGGTGGACCGCTTCCAGTCCTGGGGCTTCTCGGTGCAGGAGGCGTACAAGCAGCCGCAGCTCCTGCGCGAGCCGATGGTGACGGGCCTCGACACGCGCAACTTCATCTCCTACACGGCCATCCTCCAGGTGAACCCGGACGGCACCACCACGGTGTTCCTGGGGCAGGCGAACCTGGGCGCGGCGAAGGCCCCGCAGCCCGCCGGGCTGCCCGTCTTCCCCGGCGGCTCCGGGGTGCTGACGGCGCAGACGGAGGGCTCGCACACGGTGAGCTACTCGGTGCCGGGCAAGACGACCGCGGACGTGGAGGCCTTCTACCGCGAGGTGCTCACCAAGGCGGGGTTCAAGGAGATCCAACCCCGCGTGTTCAAGTCCTCCACGGAGGAGGTCTCGCTCACCCTGGGCATCACCAAGGAAGGTCCGGTGGCGGTGCGGCTGGTGCGCCGGGCCGTGGCGGCGGACGATGACATTCGCCCGGGCGAGTGACGCCATCGGGCAAGGGAAGACGAGAGCGACATGACGACGCGTATCGCGGTGAGGGGTTGGCTGGGACTGATGGCGTTGGGCGCGGTGCTGGTGGCGCCCCAGGCGCTCGCGCAGACGTGCGACGAGAAGTGCTCCATCAACGCCGGCCCCACGATGCAGGCCTGTGTGAAGAAGTGCTCCGCCAAGGACAGGAACTGCACGGACAAGTGCACGAAGGCGTTCCAGGCCGCGAAGGCGAAGTGCGCCAAGAAGTGTCCCAAGGGCAAGGGCAAGAACACGCCCCAGCCGCACACGCACGAACACGGCGACGACCACCACGACGAGTGAGTCCGCGGGTGTGATTGAAGGACCGGCGGGAGGGTGTTACGGGCGCTCAAGCCATGAGCGACGCCCCCTCCCGCAAGGATCTCGACGCCACCGTCCACCTGCCGCGCACGGAGTTCCCCATGAAGGGGAACCTGGGCCAGCTCGAACCGCGCCTGCTCGCCTGGTGGCGGGAGCAGGACGTGTGGACACAGTTGCTCGCGAAGAACGCGGGCCGTGAGCCCTTCGTGCTGGCGGACGGGCCGCCGTATGCCAACGGCCACCTGCACGCCGGGCATGCGCTCAACAAGGTGCTGAAGGACATCGTGGTGAAGTTCCGGAACCTCTCCGGACGCCCGTGTGACTTCATCCCCGGCTGGGACACCCACGGTCTGCCCATCGAGCAGGCGGTGGAGAAGCGCCTCAAGGAACAGAAGCTGGACAAGCGCACACTGTCGCGCGACGCGCTCTTGGAGCGCTGCCGCGAGTACGCGCTGGAGTTCGTGGACATCCAGCGCGCGGAGTTCCAGCGGCTGGGTGTTTTCGGAACGTGGGACGCGCCCTACCGGACGCTCGACTTCAGCTACGAGGCGCAGGAGGTCCGCGAGTTGGCCGCGTTCGCGCGCCGGGGCATGTTGTACCGGCGCAAGAAGCCCGTGGCGTGGTGCCTCCAGGACCAGACCGCGCTGGCGGAGGCGGAGGTAGAGTACGCGGAGCACACGTCTCCGTCCGCGTACGTGGCCTTCGACGCGGGGCCGGCGCTGGTGGACAAGCTGCCGCAGCTGAAGGGTCAGCGTGTGTCCTTCGTCATCTGGACCACGACGCCGTGGACGCTGCCGGCCAACCTGGCCATCGCGGTGAACGCCGAGTTCGAATACGTCTTCTACCGGCTGGAGGACCGCGTCCTCTGCGTGGCGAAGGACCTGCTGGCGAAGGTGCTGGCGGAGGTGAAGTCGGACGAACTCGCCGTGAAGCACGTGCAGCTGCCCACGGGCGAGGTGTCGTCTCCGGCGCTGGTGGATCCGTCCCGCATCCTCGCGTACGCGACGGGTGAGGACCTGGAGCACGTGACGTATCAGCACCCGTTCCTGGAGCGGCAGGGGCGCGTGGTGCTGGGCGAGCACGTCACGTTGGACGCGGGCACGGGGCTGGTGCACACGGCGCCGGGACATGGCCAGGAGGACTACGAGGTCGGCCTGAAGTACGGCCTGGACATCTACAACCCGGTGCGCGCGGACGGCCGTTACGACGACACGGTGGGCGAAGTTCTCGCGGGCCGGCGCGTGTTCGAGGCGAACCCGGTGGTGTTGGATCTGCTGGTGCAGCGGGGCGCGCTGCTCAATGACAGGTCGGACACCGTCACGCACAGCTATCCGCACTGCTGGCGCTGCCATCAGCCGGTCATCCAGGCGGCGACCTATCAGTGGTTCATCCCGATGGACGCGCCGTTCCACGGCACGCAGACGTTCCGGCAGGTGGTGCTGGAACAGGTGGAGCAGGTTCAGTGGGTGCCGTCGTGGGGGCAGTCACGCATCCGGGGCATGCTGGAGGGCCGTCCGGACTGGTGCATCAGCCGGCAGCGCAGCTGGGGCGTGCCGATTCCCATCGCGTACTGCGACGGGTGCGACGACGCGGTGGTGTCTCCGGAGGTGATGGAGCGGGTGGCGGCGGCGGTGGAGAAGGAGGGCGCGGGCGTGTGGTACCGCACGCCGGTGAAGGACTTCCTCGGGCAGGACTTCACGTGTCCGCGCTGCGGCAAGGGCGAGTTCCACCGCGAGACGGACATCCTGGATGTGTGGTTCGACTCGGCGTGCATGGCGTCCGCGGTGCTGGCGAAGCGGCAGCGTGTGCCGGCGGACCTGTTCCTGGAGGGGAGTGATCAGCACCGGGGCTGGTTCCATTCCTCGCTGCTGGTGTCAGTGGGCACGCGCGACGTGGCGCCCTACAAGGCGTGCCTGACGCATGGCTTCGTGGTGGATGGTCAGGGCGAGAAGATGTCCAAGAGCCGGGGCAACACGGTGGCCCCGGACAAGGTCATCCAGCAGTACGGCGCGGAGGTGCTGCGCCTGTGGGTGGCGGCGAGCGACTACCGCAACGACGTGCGCCTGTCGGACGCCATCCTGAAGGGGCTGTCGGAGGGCTACCGGAAGATCCGCAACACCCTGCGGTACGCGCTAGGCAACCTGCACGACTTCGACCCGGCGAAGGACGCGGTGGCAGGGGACAAGCTGTTGCCCCTGGACCAGTGGGCGCGCGGACGGCTGGCACAGGTGGCCGCGCGCGTGCGGCAGGCGTACGAGGATTATGAGTTCCACCTCGTCTACGCGACGGTGGTGGACTTCTGCGCCAACGACCTGTCGGCCGTGTACTTCGACATCCTGAAGGACCGGCTCTACACGGCGAAGCAGGACGGGCCTGCGCGACGTGGCGCGCAGACCGTGCTGCACGAGGTGCTCACGGTACTGCTGCCGCTCCTGGCACCGGTGATGAGCTTCACGGCGGAGGAGGCGTGGCAGCACCTGCCGGGCGAGCGCACGAAGAGCGTATTCCTGGCGGGCTTCACGAACGTGGGCGCCGTGATGCCGCCGGAGTTGGAGGCGCGCTACGCGAAGCTCTTCGCGGTGCGCAGCGCGGTACAGGGCGTGCTGGAAGTGGCGCGGCGGGACAAGCGCATCGGTGCTTCACTGGAGGCCCGCGTGGCGCTGAGCGCCACGGGCGCGGTCCGCGAGATGCTGGAGGCGCACCTCGCGGAGCTGCCCGGGCTGTTCATCGTGAGCCAGGTGGAGCTGGCGAATGATCCGTCTGATGCAGCGAAGGCCTTGGATGTTTCACAGACCTTCGGTGACGGCGCGTCGCTCTCCGTCGAGGTGCTTCCCGCACTGGGCACCAAGTGCCCGCGCTGCTGGGTGTATTCCGAGGCGGTGGGGCAGGGGGATGATGTCTGTCTCAAGTGCCGTGAGGCATTGAGCTGAAAGCAAGGCTCAGGGCTGGGGTTTCGGCTCGAGCTTGGGGCCCATGGGAAGCCAGTTGTCGTAGGCTTCGCTGCTTTCGGGCTGCATCCTGAGCGTGGGTCCGTTGGTTGCCTCACGGCCGAGACGCCAATCGATCTCCCATTCGATAGGCGTCTCCCCCCAACGGAGCGTGGAGGGGATCTCCTGCACGACCTTGTCGCCAAGGGTGATGAAGCGCAGTCGGCCCGGAAGCTTCGGTTTGCCTCCATCGGGTATGGGGAACGTGAAGAGCGCGGCCGGCAGAGAGGGAAACGCGGGGGCCGCTACCTCGGTCCTCTGAGGCTCGCCTCCGGCAACCTTGCGGAACGCGGCGCAGCGGAGGTACTCCGCCTGGGCGACGAACCCCCGGAACAGGAACGTGTCGTCCGTGGGAAATGACAGGACGTCCATGGGGACGTCGGGCACGGAATCGGAGCACCCTCCGTCCAACTCCTCCGTGATCTGGGCTCCGTCCGTCGTCTTGGAGCGTCTGGTGAGATTGACCCATCCGTGATGGACGGTGCCATGTCCCTCCCCCCGGGCGGCATCCATGTGAATCCGGAACACGCCACTGAACTCGAGCTGGTCCGCCCAGTCGAAACGCTTGTCACCCTGGATCCAGGTGCCATGGGAGCGCATCTTGAGCTTGTAGTGTCCCAGCCAGTGGGGGACGGCCAGGACGCGCGCCTTGGGTGTGGAGAGGGATTGGCTGGTGGCGGCGGGAGCCGAGACGACAGGGGGCTTGCTGGAAGCGCAAGCCATCAACATCGCGGCGCCCAAGAGCAGGAGACTGGAATGAGGAAGGGTCATGTTGGCCGGATGGCAATGAACCCGTTTCCCAAGGGTGCGTCCAATTCGTGGCGAAAATGCTCCTGTCAGGAATTGGGACTGCCTAGGGATTGGTGGCCTCCAGCTTGCGCAGCGTCTCCACCAGGTTCTGCATGCGTTGGTGGTGCGTGCCGGGCCAGAAGACGCGCTGGCAGCCGGGGCACTGCTGGAAGTGGCTGTGGCGTTGGGCCACGCCTTCCGGGACGCGGCCCTGCACTTCTTCCGGGGTCGCGGTGGACAGCGGCGCGTTGCACGCGATGCAGCGGGAGAAGGGCCGCATGCGCGAAGTCAGGCCGTACCTCCGCACCACCTCCACCAACTGGTGCGCGGGGTCGGTCGCTCGCGGGAAGTAGCCGTGCACCACCTCCGAGCGCTTCAGCACGCCCAGGTCCCTCGTGAGGAGTACTCGCGATTCGTCGTGGGACAGGCGCGCCAGTTGGTCGTCCGCGTAGTCGTTGCGCCAGAGCGTGTCGAAGCCCAGCATCCGCAGGAAGCCCGACAGCCTCCCCAACCCCACGTCCAGGATGAAGCGCGGCATCTCTGGCAGGGGCGGCCCCACTCGCGCTTCCCTCGCCACTTGCGGCACCGATGGATCCGACGCCGGATACACGTCGAGGCTCGTGCCCTCCTCCGCGCGGTGCGCGAAGTCCACCGGCGCTCCATCCACCAACACCACGTCCACCTCCGGGTGCGGTGGACCCAGCGACTCGATGAGGTCCTTCACGGACGGGCTTCCCTGCAGCACGTGCGTGAACGCCTGCCCCCGGCGCTCCGGTGCGACGAAGTCGTTCAGTGCGCCGTGGATCCGCACCGTGAGCTGCCGTGATGACATCCTGGACTCCTCACGTCCTGCTGCGTCGTAGCCAATGCCCGTGATGCCTTTCTTTGAATCCCCGCCTTCCCCAGCTGCGGAGCGACGAAAATCTCGGATTCTTGAAAGGCAGTGACGCAATCCTCACGGGCGGTCAGAGGACAGCCTTCTTGCAAACTTCTATACTCACGCGCCAGTCGGCGCGCCGAAGCCGATGGGTCACCCCCTCGACACCCTCGGAAGCAAGGATCCAGGCCCTGCATGGCAATGAAGCTCCCCCCGTATCTCCGCCCCCTCCTGGCGATGGGCTTCTTGGCCCTCGCTTGCGGCGAGGGTGAAGAGCCCACCGCGCCTCCGGACTCGGGGACCTCCGTCGATGCCGGGACCCGCACCGACGCGGGCACCACCGTCGATGCCGGATCCGACGCGGGTCAGTCCACGGACGATGCGGGCACCACCGAGGACGCCGGATCCGATGTGGATTCAGGCACCAATGATGCCGGCACCGAGGTCGAGGTGGACGCGGGCACCACCGAGGACGCGGGCACCACCGAGGACGCGGGCACCACGGTCGACGCGGGCACGACGGTCGATGCTGGCACCACGACCGACGCAGGCACCACCGAGGACGCGGGCACCACGACGGACGCGGGCACCACGACCGACGGTGGCTCCGCGGACGCGGGCCCGATTGGCGAGACGGATACCGACGGTGGCTACACGCAGATCCGCCTGATGGCCGCCAATCTCTCCAGCGGCAACGGCCAGGACTACGACCCGGGCCACGGCATCCGGCTGATGCAGGGCGTGAAGCCCGACGTCGTGATGATCCAGGAGTTCAACTACAAGTCGGACTCCGCCTCGGACATGCGCTCCATGGTCGATATGATCGGCGCGGGCTTCTACTACTACCGCGAGACCGGCGCGCAGATCCCCAACGGCATCATCAGCCGCTACCCCATCATCGAGTCGGGCGAGTGGAAGGATGCCAAGGTCTCCAACCGCGACTTCGCCTGGGCCCGCATCGACATCCCCGGGCCTCGCGACCTGTGGGCCATCAGCGTCCACCTGCTCACCACCAGCTCCAGCAACCGCAACGCGGAAGCCACCCAGCTCGTGGGCTACATCAAGGCGAACATCCCCGAGGGCGACTACCTGGCCATTGGCGGTGACTTCAACACCGACTCCCGCTCCGAGGCGTGCCTCACCACCTTCAAGCAGGTGGTCGACATCGCGGGCCCGCACCCCGCGGACAAGAACGGCAAGGAGGGCACCAACGCCGGCCGCAGCAAGCCCTACGACCATGTCATCGTGGACTCCGACCTGCGCCAGTACCAAGTGCCCACCGTCGTCGGGACCAGCACCTTCAACAACGGACTGGTGCTCGACAGCCGCGTGTACACGCCCATCTCGGACATCTACCCGGCGCTGAACTCCGACAGCGGCGCATCCAGCATGCAGCACATGGGCGTCATCAAGACGTTCCGCACGCCCAACTTCTAACGGGCACCCCGCAGGCAACTCGGGCCGGTCATCGGGAGCTCCCCGGTGCCCGGCCCGCGCCGTTTCAGAGCAGGTTGCTCCACTTGTGCCGGTTGCGCTCCAGGAAGCGCGCCACCGGCGGGATGCGCGCCACCAGCGGCGTCAGCACGAACACCGCGCCCAGGCGCAGCGGCTTGATGACCTGCGTGGCCACGTACGCCGCGCCCCACGCACCCGCCTGCGCCCCCGTGCCCTCCGGCTGGAAGCCGGCGCGGATGGCCGCCCAGAAGCCCGCCAGCGATAGGAAGAAACTCAGCCAGTACAGGGCGAAGGCCACCGGGCCGTACTCCAGGAGCAACGCCTTGAAGCGCGCCATCAACGTCGGCTTCGCCGCCGGCGGTGCGGTGGTTCCGGGTGGGGCAATGTCGGGAGTGGAAGGTTTCACGTCGGGCTCAACAGGCGCCATGGGCGCACCATGCCCGAAACGGGCGGACTCCGGGAGGGAGAGGGCAGGCGGGCCGGCGGCGTGCGGCCCGGGTCCGGGTTGTCAGGGCTCCCGGGGGCGCGATAGAGGTTCGGGTACCCCATGAAAGCCTCCTTCCGTCTTCTCCTCGTGGTGGTCCTCGCCGTGCTGGCGGCGGATCAGGTGACCAAGTACCTGGCCGTGTCCCGGCTGACGGAAGCGCTGGATGGCCGCAGCGGCATGGCGCGCGTGTCCGGCTTCCTGAGCGAGCAGAACCTGGACAACGACCCTCCGGTGGAGGGCGTGTTCCGCAAGAACACCCGGCCGTACCGCTTCATCGAGGACTACTGGCACTTCCGCTACGTGGAGAACCCGGGCGCGGCGTGGGGCATGTTCTCCAACCTTCCGGAGACGGCGCGCAAGGCGTTCTTCCACGTGGTGAGCCTGGTGGCGCTGGGGTTCATCCTGACGCTGTACCGGAAGACGGAGCCGTCGCAGAAGCTGGTGCGCGTGGCGCTGGCGCTCATCACCGGCGGCGCGCTGGGCAACTTCGTGGACCGGCTCATCCGGGGCTACGTCATCGACTTCATCGACTGGCACTGGCGCAACCAGCCGGGCATGCGCTGGCCCACGTTCAACGTGGCGGACGCGGCCATCTGCGTGGGCGTGGCGCTGATGCTGCTGGACTCGGTGCGCCGGCCGGAGGCAGCCGCCGCTCAGCCGCTGCCCCAGGGCAGCAGCCCGCAGCCGTGACGCGCGGGGGTGGGCTGGTATAAGCCCTCTCCGTGCCGCGCAAATACGTCATCCTCCTCGCCCTCACGTTGGGCGTCATCGTGCTGGACCAGTGGACGAAGTACCTGGTCGTGCGCGATCTCACGACCCGCTTCGACGGGGCCACCACCCTGTCGGAACGGCTGGGCGAGTTCTATTCGCCCGCGGAAGCGCCGGGCTTCCGAGGCCTGCACTTCCAGCCGAAAACGCACGTGGAGGTGGCGGAGAACTTCTTCCGCCTGCGCTACGCGGAGAACCCGGGCGCGGCGTGGGGCATGTTCAGGAACCTGGCCCCGAACGTGCGCGGCCCGCTCTTCCACCTGGTGAGCCTGGGCGCGGTGCTGCTCATCGTCTTCTACTTCCGGAAGCTGTCCGGCAAGGACCCCGCGGAGGTGTGGGCGCTGTGGGGCCTGCCGCTGGTGCTGGGCGGCGCGCTGGGCAACTACATCGACCGCCTGTCGCGGGCCTTCGTCATCGATTTCCTGGAGGCCCATTGGTACGACAAGGCCGCCTGGCCGTCGTTCAACGTCGCGGACATGGCCATCTGCATCGGCGTGGGCATGCTCGTGGTGGATGCCTTCGTGCGCAAGGAGAAGCCGGAGGCCTCCGCTTCCGCGAAGGCCGCGCAGTGACGTGACGGCGGGCCGGGAATGTCCCTCCCGCCCGTCCCGGTTGTCCCCGCCGTTCGTCCGGGCCTCCCGGGCAAGAGGTCCCCATGCTCCCCGTCCTGTTCCGCCTGTCCTTCACCACGCTGTGGATGCAGCTGTTGCTGTACGCCGCCGCGGTGGGAGTGGTGGCCTCCGTCGCCGTCAACGGCTGGCGCGGCACGCTGGGGCCGGTGGACGCGAAGACGGGCAAGGAGGGCCCCGCGTCGCTCCAGGACAAGCTCCTGCGCGCGGTGGGGTTCGCGGTGGTGGGCGGCTTCCTCGCTTACTTCGGCCTGATGTACGCGCTGCCCGCGGACGCGTTCCCCGGGGGAAGGGGCGAGGGCATCCCGCTGCACACCTACGGCGTGCTCCTGGCCGCGGGCTTCGTCACCGCGGTGTCGGTGGCGGGCCGGCTGGCGCAGGACGAGTGGCGCCGGGTGAGCTTCGTGGACGGCCGGGGCTGGGTGGACACGGAGGGGCCCCAGAAGCGCGAGCAGGTGCTCGACATGGCGTTCTGGGTGCTGG
This sequence comes from Corallococcus sp. AB018, assembly GCF_003986945.1. Classification (NCBI taxonomy): domain Bacteria; kingdom Pseudomonadati; phylum Myxococcota; class Myxococcia; order Myxococcales; family Myxococcaceae; genus Corallococcus; species Corallococcus sp. AB018. Next base: position 51,477 of record NZ_RAWR01000018.1, read on the forward strand.
TGGGCGGGCTCGTGGGCAGCCGCGTGCTGTTCGTGCTCATCAACTGGAAGGAGTATGCGCGCGACTGGACGCAGGTCTTCTCCCTGGGCGGCGGGCTGGTGTTCTACGGCGGCCTGATTGGCGCGGGGCTGGCGGCGTTCCTCTTCGCTCGCAAGAACAACCTGAACTTCCTGCGGCTGGCGGACGTGTGCATCCCCACCGTGTCGCTGGGGCAGTGCCTGGGGCGCCTGGGGTGCTTCTCCGCCGGGTGCTGCTGGGGCGACATGGCCGGGAGCCACTCGCACACGGGGGTCACCTTTCCGGGCTCCGGGCTGGCCCAGGACCTGTTTGGCCAGTTGGGGCGTGCGTCCAGCCTGGCGTATGGCTCACAGGCCTCGGATCCCCGCTACGTGGTGGAGGCCACCGGACAGGTGCTCCACGAGTGGGCGCCGGGCGCGGTGCGCATCTCCGACTGGGTGGCCCAGCACGGCACCACGCTGCCGGTGTACCCCACGCAGCTCTTCGAGTCCGTGGGGCAGCTGGTGCTCTTCGTGGCGCTCCTGTACGCGCGCCGCATCCGCCGCTTCCATGGGCACATCTTCGCCCTGTGGCTGATGGCCTACGCCGTCCTGCGCACCACGGTGGAGCTGTTCCGGGGCGACGTGGAGCGCGGCACCCTGCACGGTCTGCTGGAGTCGCTGGGCGCCCAGGGGCTGGCCGGGGCGGTGCCCCTGGAGGCCTGGTACAACCTGTCCACCAGCCAGTTCATCTCCCTGGGCATGTTCACCTTCGGTGTGCGGCTGATGCTGCGCCACCGACCGGCGGGTGAGGCCGCTGGCCTGGGGCCTACACCGTCGGCGGCCTGAGGTTGCGAGCCGCGCCCGGGTTGGGGACACTCCGGGAACATGCCGCCGCCCGACAACGCACGGTCCGCCGCCAAAGGTGGGGTCCGGCCCGCGCAACTGGACGCCAGTTCCTCCAGCGAAGCCGCCCTTCAGCAATGTGAAGAGCTGGAGGCGGCCATCGCGGAGCTGCGCCACAGCTACGAGCAGTACTTCCTGGGCATGGAGCGCCAGGCGCCCATCCGCGCGCATGAAGACCTGAAGAAGCGGATGCTGAAGCTCAAGGGGGCCTTCATCCGCAGCACGTCGGTGAAGTTCCGCGTGCAGAGCCTCCACAACAAGTTCCTCACCTACGAGCGGCTGTGGGTGCGCACCATCCAGGAGATTGAAGCCGGCACCTACCGCCGCGACCTGGCCAAGGCCCGCCGCCGCGCCGGGCCGAAGCAGGCCGGTGCCGCTGGCGACCGCCCGAAGGGCGTGGTGGAGATCCCCGAAGAAATCGACGACATGGACTTCGAGGAGATTGAGGAGCTCACCGGCCGCCGCCCCATCAACGAGCCGAAGCTCTCCTCGGAGTACCTGGCGGAGCAGCAGTCCGCGGGCGGTACGCCCTTCCGCGGCAGTCCGTCGGTGGCCCCTGTCGCGGCGCAGCCGGCCGGCGCGCCCCGGGGCACGCCCGCGGGGCTGGTGCCTCCGAAGCAGGGGACCCCGGCGGTCGCGCCCGTGAGCGGGCTGCCGTCCATCTCACCCGTGGCGGGCACGCCGCAGAAGGGGACCCCGGCGGTGGGGACGTCGAAGCTGCCCCCGGTGACGCCGGCGGTGGCCCCGGGTGGGACTCCGGCGGCGGGGCGTCCGGCGGTGCCTCCGGGCATGGCCACCAGGGCTCCAGCGGCGGCCCCGCAGCAGCCCGCGCGTCCGGTGGCTGCCGCCGCGCCCCGTCCCGCGGCGGCCGGTCCCGGTGGCGGCATGTCCGACGACAAGCTGCGCGCGGTGTACGACGCGTACGTCACCGCGAAGCGCCGCTGCCAGGAGGACACGTCCAAGCTGTCCTACGAGTCCGTGGCGGCCACGCTGCGCAAGCAGGTTCCGGAGTTGCTCAAGCAGCACAACGCGAAGGCCGTGGAGTTCAAGGTCGTCATCAAGGACGGCAAGGCCTCGCTCAAGGCCGTGCCCAAGTAGCGAAAGGCACGGATGAACCAGGACCTGGAGTCGCTCAAGGCGCGGGTGGCGCGCCTGTCGGTGATGATCTTCGACATCGACGGCACGCTCACCGACGGCCGCATCTTCTGGGTGCCCAACTCCGGCTGGACGCAGATGTACAGCGTGCGCGACGGCATGGGCATCAAGCGCCTGCAGGAGGTGGGCATCGAGGTGGCCGCCATCTCCGGCGGCGACAGCCTCTCCGCGCAGATGCGCATGCAGTCGCTGGGCTTGCGCCACGTGCACTTCGGCAGTCAGGACAAGGTGGCGCATTTCGAGAAGCTGCTCACCCTCCTCAACGTGTCCGCCGAGCACTGCGGCTACATGGGTGACGAAGTGGTGGACCTGCCGCTGCTCAATGCGGTGGGCTTCTCCGCCACCGTGCCGGAAGCGCCGGACGAGGTGCGCGCCCAGGTGCACTACGTGGCCCAGCGCGCCGCGGGCTTCGGCGCCGCGCGCGAGGTGTGTGAGTTCATCCTGAGGCATCGGACGCGCGTCGCGCCGTGATGTGAAGAAGGGGAAGCACCGCATGAAGTGGGGGATGTTGTTGGGGGTGGGAATCCTGGGGCTGACGGGTTGCGCGAGCGTCATGGGGCCGAAGGAGCCCGACTCGCCGCCCATCGGGCGTGCCACCGTGAAGTGCATCATCACGAAGAAGGGCCGGGCGGAGCAGTGCCGCGCCATCACGTGGGACCCGACCGTCAGCAACGCGCGTCTGGCGCAGGGCATCCGCGACATCGAGTCGACGCAGTACGGACCCGAAGAGGGAGAACGGTTCGGATGGTACGCGGAGGACCACCCGTACACCTTCGAGCTCAGGTTCTGGGATCCGCCCGTTACGGACGGCGGGGTGACGGCGTCCACGCAGTGAGGGCATGACCCTCCCGACCTGGGACAGGCCCGGGGCGTGTGCGGCGCGCGAAATTCACGGGCCTTCTGCCTCACCGTCAAACCGGTGGGACAGGAAAGAGGCCCAAACGTTCGCTCCTGGAAACGCCTACCTCCCCGGCTGGCGTTCGGGTTGTCGCTCCCAGGGCCCGTTCCTACCTTGCGCTGCCTGAAGGCCGGTGGACGGCCCGAGACACCTGGGAGGCGATGTGGGGATGCGGCGGATGTGGCTCGGACTGGCGGTGGCCGTAGGGGTCGCCGTGGCCACCGGATGCGGGCAGTCCCCCGAGGATTCCGAAGCGCGGCTCGCGGCCCTGGAGGCCGAGGGCAAGCAGATGGACCAGGCCCTGGACGCGGTCGAGGACCGGCTCCTGGGCAGCCAGGGACGGCTCGCCATGTGGAACGAGCTGGGGCGGCGTCACCAGGAGGTGAGCGCCATCCAGTGCAAGGTGGCCGACGCCCACATGGCCGCCATCCTCAAGCACGAGGGCAAGCAGAACCAGAAGGCGCGGATGGTGAAGCAGCGCAACTCGATGGCGTCCGTGGACGCCACCGTGCTCACGTCCGGCAAGGGGCCCACGCAGCAGCGCAGCAACTGAGGTTCTAGCCGGGGATGCGCGCGGTGCGCTCGCGGAGGCGCTTCTCCACCGCGATGACGCCCCGGAGGAACAGCCCGGGCGCCAGCCGCCGCAGCCGCCAGAACCAGCGCGCATCCGCCATGGGCAGCGCGTGCGGCGCGCCCTGGTCCACCGCCTTGAGCAGCCGCTCGGCGACCCACTCCGCGCCAATCTTGGACTGGTCCACCAGCTTCACGCTCATGCGGCGCGTCTCCGGGTCGGAGTAGGGCGCGGCCGCGGCGGCGATGTTCGTGCGGAAGAACGTGGGGCACGCCACCGTGACGCCCAGCCCCAGCGGCTGCAGCTCCGCGTAGAGCGTCTCCGACAGCGCGACGACGGCCGCCTTGGACGTGTTGTACGCCGCCAGGTTCGGCGCGTACACGAGCCCCGCCGCGGACGCGATGTTGAGCACGTGCCCGGAGCCCTGCTTCTTCAGGCGGGGCACGAACGCGTGGCAGCCGTGGATGACGCCCCACAAATTCACGTCCAGCACGCGCTTCCATTCCGCCAGGGGCAGCGTGCCCACCGCGCCTCCGGTGGCGACGCCCGCGTTGTTCACCACCAGGTCCACGCCGCCGAACGCTTCGTCCGTGGCGCGCGCCAGCGCCTCCACCGCGTCCGGGTCCGTCACGTCACACGGGTGCACGCGCGCCTCGCCGCCCAGCTCCGTGACGCGGCGGGCGGTCTCCTCCGCGCTGGCCGCGTTCATGTCCGACACCATGACCCGCGCCTGACGGGCCGCCAGCGCTTCACACAGCGCACGGCCCAGGCCGCTGCCGGCGCCCGTCACCACCGCGCGAGGACGAGAGGGAAGGCTCATGGTTTTCGGACTCCTGGGGCGAGAGGGAGAATGGCGTGACGCGACAGGGCTAGCACGGCGGGCGAAACGCTGGCCATGCATGGGTGCTCGCTTTCCCGGGGAACTCCTGCTTCCGGGCGGGCAGGCGGGCGCACGGTTCGTGACCCGGGGTCGGAAGTTGGCTAGAACCCACAGCCGTGCAACGCGCCTTGGTGGCAGCAATGGCAGTCGCGGCGGCGGCGCTCCTGGGATGCAACGACCTGGAGAACTGCGGCTCGACGGCGGTGGACATCACCCGGACCGACGGGGGCCTCTACCGTTGTGTGACGTCGGAGGACTGCCCCAGGACGTCGCGCGTCTCCGTGTGCGTGACGGACGTCTCCTCGGAGCGCGAGTGCGTGCGCTGCGACGAGACGCGCTGCGTGCGCGTCATCCCGGAGTCCTGCTGATGACGCGCGCGCTGTCGCGGTGGGCATGTGTCCTGGCGGTAGGGGCGCTCGCCGTCACGGGTTGCCGCGACAAGCCGGTGGACCACATGCAGCGCGCCCGCGACGCCATCTTCGAGAAGCGTCCGGACGAAGCGCTGGTGGAGTACCGCAAGGCCTACGAGATGCTGCTGCGCGACGAGACCCCGGAGGCGCTGGTGATGCGCGCCCGGGCGCTCAAGGGCGCGGCGGACGTGTACTGGCTGGAGCAGCGCAAGGTGAAGGAGGCGGTGAGCGTCTACCGCCAGCTCATCCAGCAGTGCCCGGAGGCGCCGGAGTCGCTGGAGGCGCGCATCATCCTGGCGGAGCTGCTGCGGGTGCACTACCGCGACCTGCGCGGCTCCATTGATCAGCTCACCGCCGCGCTGCACCGCAACCCGCCGCAGGGCGCGGAGCTGCAGTACCAGGTGGCCAAGACGTACTTCGAGCTCCAGGACTATCCGCAGTGCGAGCTGGAGGCGAAGAAGCTGCCGGACCGCTTCGCCACCAGCCCCTACGTGGACGACGCGCTCTTCCTCCAGGCGCAGGCCCTGGCCATGGTGGACGGCAAGCGCCAGGAAGCGCTGAAGACGTACGCGGACCTGCGCACGCGCTTCCCGGACTCGGAGCTGGCGCCGCACGCCCTCTTCGAGATGGGCAAACTGCGCGCGGACGCGGGCGACAACGAGAAGGCCATCGAGACCTGGGTGGAGTGCTTGAAGACGCACCCCGACCCGTCGCTGGTGCAGGACGCCATCACCCGGGCACGCCGCCGCCTGGCCAACCTCACGGTGGAGGGGATTGGCAAGAAGGAGGTGGCGTTCGACCGCAGCAAGCAGGCGCGCACCTCCGTGGAAGCCATGGGCGGCAGCGCCGAAGAGGCCGCCCGCGACCGCGGCGACTGACGTTGTTCCGTCGGGCGCATTCGCGTGCGCCCGTTCCTCCCGCGTGCCATGTAACGGCCGGGCCATGCCCTGACGGGGCGCAAGCGGCCCTTCTCGCGTGGGAGGCATTCACATGATCGTGCTGGTGACAGGGGCCACGGCGGGCATCGGGCAGGCCATCGCGCGCCGCTTCGTGAAGGAGGGCGCGCGGGTCATCGCCGCCGGACGGCGGAGCGACCGGCTGGACGCGCTCAAGGCGGAGCTGGGCGAACGGCTGCTGCCGGTGACGCTGGACGTGACGGACAAGGCGGCGGTGAAGGCGGCGTTCGCCTCGCTGCCGGCGGACTTCGCGCAGGTGGACGTGCTGGTGAACAACGCGGGGCTCGCGCTGGGGCTGGAGCCCGCGCAGGCGGCGCGGCTGGAGGACTGGGACGTGGTGGTGGACACCAACGTGAAGGGCCTCCTGTACTGCACGCGTGAGGCGCTCGCGGGCATGGTGGCGCGCGACCGGGGGCACGTCATCAACATCGGCTCCATCGCGGGCGAGTTCCCGTACCCCGGCGGCAACGTGTACGGCGCGACGAAGGCGTTCGTGCATCAGTTCACGCTCAACCTGCGCGCGGACCTGCACGGCACCGCGGTGCGCGTCACGGACATCCAGCCGGGGCTGTTGGGCGGCACGGAGTTCTCCCACGTGCGCTTCCGCGGCGACGAGGCGAAGGCCGCCGCGCTCTACGACAAGACCCAGCCGCTCACGCCCGAGGACGTCGCGGACACGGCGTACTGGGTGGCCACTCGCCCCGCGCACGTGAACATCAACGTCGTCTCCATGATGCCGGTGGCGCAGGCCTTCGGGCCGCTGCTGGTGAAGCGCGGCGGCTGAACAAGCGAAGGCGCCACGATGCCGGCGTGAGGCGCAAGGCCTCGCCGCGACGCTGGCGGCGCGCCAGGCGCTTCAGCCCGGCACGGGCAACGCGGCTTCCAGGAGCGGCGCGGGCACCGACGGGTCGTCCGCGTCCGCCACCAGCAGCACGTGGACGCGGCCACCCTCCACGCGCGCGTCCACGCCCTCCAGCTTCACGGGCACGTCCACCGCGTCCAGGTACACGGGCGTGCCATCTGGCGCGAGCACGCCCACCGCCGAACCTTTCAACGGCCCATCCGCCACGCGGTCGCGAGACGCCTCCGCCGTGGCGGTGAACACCACGCGCCCGTCCGGCAGCGGCGACGCGTCCGTGAAGGACAGCCGGACGCCGTTGGCTTCACCCAGCTCCCACCGCCGCACGGTGCGCACGGCCTCCGGCCCCATCACGCCCACGTCCAGGCTGGCCAGCACGCGGTCCAGGTCCAGGTCCACCAGCGCGTCCACGCCGCCCTCGCCGTTGCCCCGGTTGAGCAGCCGCAGCCGCTTGCCCGCCACCGCCGCGCCCTCCACGTTGAGCGCCACCAGCTCGCGCTCCAACTGCACGTAGAGCGACGTGCAGTCCACCGTGCGCGGCTCGCCCGCGAGCGTCCCGTCCGCGTTCAAGGGCAGCACCGACGCCCGGCGCCGCGCGGGCGTGGACCCCGAGGGCAGGGCCAGGAGCGCCCCGTGCGCGAAGGACGCGGACGGACCCAGCCTGCACAGCGCCTCCAGGTCCGGCTTCGCAGCCTTGCGCTCCGCGTGTCCTGCCGGAAGCTCTCCGGGAAAGAGGCGCACGGTGTGGCCCGGCGCGTCTCCGGCCGCGGGGAACACCGCGAGGTGGAGCGCGTCGTCCGCGACGACGTAGAGCCAGTCCCCCGCGCGCACCAGACCACTGGCGGCGGAGACGTGCGCGGGACGGCCGGGGGCTTCGGGCGCCGCGAGGGTGAGCGTGCGCCGACGGGTGGTGGGAATCATGGGTCCCGGGAGCGTCGCCGACTACAGCAGGGTTCCGCTCAGGAAGAGGCTCGCGGCCGTGAAGTAGATGACGAGTCCGGACACGTCCACCAGCGTGGCCACGAAGGGCGCGGACGCGCTCGCGGGGTCGAAGCCCACGCGCCGGAGGATGAACGGCAGCATGGAACCGGACAGTGTGCCGAAGATGACCACGCCCACCAGGGACACGCCCACCGTCATGCCGATGAGGAATGCGTGTTCGCCGTAGCTGTGGAACAGGCCCTGCCACACCATCACGCGGGTGAAGCCCACGACTCCCAGGATCGCGCCCAGCGCCAGGCCCGTGCTGAGTTCGCGCCGGGCCACGCGCCACCAGTCCTTCAGCCGCATCTCCGACAGCGCCAGCGACCGGATGATGAGCGTGGTGGCCTGGCTGCCGGAGTTGCCGCCGGAGCTGATGATGAGCGGGATGAAGAGGCTCAGCACGACGGCGCGAGCAATCTCATGCTCGAAGTAGCCCATGGCCGTGGCGGTGAGCATCTCCCCCAGGAAGAGCACCATCAGCCAGCCGGCGCGCTTCTTGAGCATCGCCAGGAAGCCCACGTCGAAGTAGGGCGCGTCCAGGGCCTCCATACCGCCGACCTTCTGGATGTCCTCCGTGGCCTCTTCCTGGACCACGTCCACGATGTCGTCCACCGTGACGATGCCCTTCATGCGCCGCTGCTCGTCCACCACGGGCATGGCCATGAAGCTGTGTTCGGAGAAGGTGCGGCTCACCGCCTCCTGGTCCGTGTTCTCCGCCACGGTGATGACGTCGCGGATCATCACGTCCGCCACGCGCTTGTCCGGCGCGGCCTGGAAGAGCTGGCGCAGGGACAGCACGCCCTGCAGCCGCTGCTCGGCGTCCAGCACGTACGCGTAGTAGACGGTCTCCACCTTCTCGCGCGCCTGCTTGCGCAGATACCCGATGGCCTCGTCGATGCTCATGTCCGGGCGCACGCGGGCGAAGCGCGGGTTCATGAGACCGCCGGCGTCGTCCTCCGAGTAAGCCAGCAGGACGTTCACCTCGCGGCGGCTGGCGTCGTCCAGCTGCGACAGGATGGCGTCCACCTGCTCCGGCTCCACGGCCTGGACCAGGTCGGCCAGGTCGTCCGGGGGGAGCAGGCGGACCCAGGTGCGGCGCTCGCCCTGGGGGAGGCTGAGGATGAGCTCGGATTGCTCGCGCGCGGTGAGGCCCAGGAAGAAGTCGTCCGCCACCGCCGCGGGCAGCAGGCGGAACCCCTCCAGGCGCTCGTCCATGGAGAGCACGGCCCACGCCTCGTGAAGCTCGTCGGGGGACAGCGCGTTCTGGCTCTGGGGACTCTCCACCATGACGACGGCCTCGAAAGAAGAGGGGGAGGGTGCGCGCCTCGCTGCATCGCGCGCGGGCCTCTCTACACCCCCGCAGGGGGCGCGGCGAGCGGAAGGCGCGAAACATCGTGTGGAAATCGCGTCCGCCTGCCTGCCCATGCCGCCCGTGTCCACGGGTTCACGGGAGGGCGCCCCGGTTGTTGGGGGCGCCACGGATGGGTCAGGCCTTCTGCTGGATGAGCTCCACCTTGTAGCCGTCCGGGTCCTCCACGAAGGCGATGACGGTGGTGCCGTGTTTCATGGGGCCGGGCTCGCGGACGACCTTGCCGCCGGCCTGCCGGATGGCGTTGGCGGTGGCGTGGATGTCGCTGACGCCCAGGGCGATGTGGCCGTAGGCGGAGCCCAGCTCGTACTTCGCCGTGTCCCAGTTGTGGGTGAGCTCCAGGGCCGGGTGGGTGTCCTCCGGGCCGTAGCCAACGAAGGCGAGCGTGAACCGGCCGTCCGGGTAGTCCTGGCGGCGCAGGAGCTTCATGCCGATGACGCGGGTGTAGAAGTCGAGCGACTTCTCCAGGTCGCCGACCCGGAGCATGGTGTGGAGGATGCGCATGCGGTCGCTATAACCGCGCCAGCGTGTAGGTGCGCAGGCTAAAGCGCGCCGTCCGCACGGGGGACGGGCCGGGTGGCCGCATCGAAGCAGGCCCTGGCGGTGCCGGTGAACGCGGCGATGAGCCGCTGGCGCATGTCCGCGTCCGCCGCGAAGACAGTCATCCAGATGGACCAATGGCCCAGCGCCGTGGCCTGCCGGATGACCAGCCTCCGCATGTGGGGCGTGTCGGAGGCAGCGAGGCAGTCCCGGGCTTCTTCCGCTCGTGCCCACGCCTCCCTGCGATGCTGCCAGCGGCGGTCGCTGGCCCTGGGGTGGTGGGGCGGCAGCTTGTCGAGCCCCGTGAGCTGAAGCGTCCGCTCCGCGCGACGCCGCTCCTGGGGGCTCAGGTTCGGCGCCGCGGTCACGACTCCGTCCGCGGCGTGGACGAAGGCCCGGGCCGTGTTGTCGCGGTCCGGCCAGTAGTAGCTCCCCAGGCGGATGCGTTTGGCGCTCTTGGTGCTGTTGCAGTTCACGCAGGCGAGCAGGAAGTTGTGCCACTCCCGCGCGAGCCCGGGGTGATGCTCCTGGGGAAGCATGTGCTCCACGGCGAGGCTGGCGTTCATCCGGCCCTCGCAGAACGAGCAGTACTCACCCATCCGCTCGATGAGGGCGCCGCGCGCCTCCGGGTAATCGGAGAAGGTCCGGCGCACGCCCTCGCCGTCGACGGGCCAGTCCCCCCGCTCCACGGGCCTCACGATTCGTCTCCGGGGAGCCCGGCCTTGCCTCGCTGCATCTCCAGGAAGGCGTGGTAGGCGACGTCGTCGCTGAAGGGCGCGGAGAGTTCGTCGAGCTCCTGCTTGAGGCGTTGGAGTTCCTTGCCCTTGGAGCCCTTCGCCTGCTCCAGCGCCGCGTAGTACTTCCGCGCCGCCTCCATCATCACCTGATGGCGATGGCTGCGCTGGGGAAGGTCCACGCCCATCACCTCCTGTGCGATGTCCTCGATGCTCCGGCTGGGGAGCGTCTCGCGGGATTGATCATCCAGGTTGATGAGCTCGTTCTCGCGCAGCGACTGGATGATGAAGGGCGAGTGGGTCGTGGCCACGAACTGCATCTGGGGGAAGACCTTGCGCAGGTCGTCCACCACTTCGCGTTGCCAGTTGGGGTGCAGGTGCAGGTCCAGCTCGTCGATGAGGACGATGCCCGGCGTCTGGGAGGGCGCCTGCTCACGCAGGTGCGGATTGAGGGTGGCGGTGCGGTAGGCGATGTTGCCCACCATGGCCAGCATGCTCCGGGCGCCGTCGCTCAGCATGTCGAAGGGCAGCTGGGCGCCGTCCTTCTTGCTCGCGACCAGCATGCCCAGCCGCAGGTCGTAGCGGACGTCCGTCCAGTCCCGCATGCACTCGCGAAGCGCGTGCTTCACCGCGCCCAACGTGCCGAGCGCGCGCCCCTCCTGGAGCTGGATCAACTCCATGGTCTTGAACCAGGAGATGAAGTCCTTGTGATTGGAGGAGGGGTCGAGGCACCCGTGATAGCCCCTGAACCGCGAGCGGGGCTTGAGGACCCTGGCTCCATCCGACGCCGTGGACTGGCGGGCCCGGCGTTGCAGCCAGAGGCGTCCCGTCCCGTAGTAGGCGATGAGCGGCAGGGCGACGTCCTTGCCCTTGCGCACCTGCGAACGCCAGGACAGCGTCCGCTTGGACAGGTCGGATGTCTGTCCATGGGTGGTGTGCTTGTTGGGGCCTTCGAGCGTCCGCGCCCACTCCAGGCTCTTCCCTTCGATGAGGCCTTTGCAGCGCACCTCCACGGGGTAGAGGGCCTCCAGCGTGGGGACCTCGCCCGCGGTGTGCATCACGCGCCGCACGTCATCGCGATGGATGCCGGGAGGCGTGGCGCCCTCCAGCCCCAGGAAGATGGCGCCCGCCGCGATGGAGAGCGCGTCGAGGATGGCCGTCTTCCCCGTGCCGTTGTCGCCGATGAGCACGTTGAACGAGGGCGAGAACTCGAAGGCTCGCGACGCGAATCCACGGAAGTTCTTGACCTCGATGCGCTCGATTCTCATCGGTGCTTTCGTCGGGACCTGTGGGACATCGTGTCCGCCAGTATCTTCCAGGTCCCTGGCGACGCACGTGAATTCCCTACGTTGCGAGAGCGCCCCGGTCAGCCAGGCAGGCGTCCGCTCTGGGGTGAAAAGGCGACATCGGAGGGCCACTCGGGGCAGGGACGCGCGTCCGGCGCGTGCTATGCCCACCGGCATGAAACACGCTCAAAGCCAGGCCCTCTTCGCCCGTGCGCAGGCGCGCATCCCGGGCGGCGTGAACTCTCCGGTGCGTGCCTTCCGTGGCGTGGGAGGCGACCCCGTCTTCTTCAAGGAAGGCTCCGGTGCGTGGCTCACCGACGTGGACGGCAACCGCTACGTGGACCTGGTGGGCAGCTGGGGCCCGCTCATCCTGGGCCACGCGTACCCGCCCATCGTGGAGGCCATCGTGGAGGCCGCCCGGCGCGGCACCACGTTCGGCGCGCCCGTCGCCGCGGAGGTGGAGTTCGCGGAGCTGCTCTGCGCCACGGTGCCTTCGGTGGAGAAGGTGCGCCTGGTGTCCAGTGGCACGGAGGCCACGGTGGCCGCCGTCCGCGTGGCGCGCGGCTTCACCGGCCGCGACTACATCCTCAAGTTCGAAGGCTGCTTCCACGGCGCGGGTGACCCGTTCCTCGTGAAGGCGGGCAGCGGAGTGGAGACGCTAGGCCTGCCGGACTCCCCGGGCGTGCCGTCCGCGCTGGCGTCGCTCACGCTCACCGCGCCCTTCAACGACCTGGAGGCCGTGGAGCGCATCTTCAACGAGAAGGGCAAGGACATCGCCTGCGCCATCATCGAGCCGGTGGTGGGCAACATGGGCGTGCTGGTGCCGCGCCCCGGCTTCCTCGAAGGGCTGCAGAAGCTCTGCCAGAAGCACGGCGTGCTCTTCGTGCTGGATGAGGTGATGACGGGCTTCCGGCTCGCTCGCGGCGGCGCGCAGGAGCTGTACGGGCTCAAGCCGGACCTGACCACCATGGCGAAGGTGGTGGGCGGCGGCATGCCGCTGGGCGCGTACGGCGGCCGGCGCGACATCATGTCGAAGGTCGCGCCGGAGGGGCCCGTGTACCAGTCCGGCACGCTGTCCGGGAATCCGGTGGCGGTGGCGGCGGGCCTGGCGTGCGTGAAGGCGCTGGCGGCGCCGGGGACGTACGCGCGGCTGGAGCAGCTGGGCCTGCTGTTGGAGGAGGGCTTCCGCGCGGAGGCGAAGGCGGCGGGCGTGCCGGTGACGGTGAACCGCGTGGGCAGCATGATCACGGTGTTCTTCACGTCGGAGCCGGTGTTCGACTACGCGTCCGCGAAGAAGGCGGACACGGCGAAGTTCGGGCGCTTCTTCCACGCGATGCTTCAGGAAGGTGTGTACCTGCCGCCCAGCCAGTTCGAGGCGGCGTTCATTTCGCTGGCCATCGGCGAGCCGGAGGTGGCGCACGTGCTCGCCGCGGCTCGCAAGGCGTTCCGCGCGCTTGGCGACGCCCGTTGAACCAGAGGCCCTGACCGGGCCCGTGCGCTTCGGTCCCTATACCCTCGTGCGCCGCATTGGCGCCGGGGGGATGGGGGAGGTCTTCCTCGCGCGCGAGGAGGGCGTGGGGCGCGCGGTCGTGGTGAAGAAGGTGCTGCCGGGGCTGGTGGACAGCCGGCAGTTCGTGGGCCGCTTCCGCGACGAGGCCCGCGTGGTGGTGCGGCTGGCACACCCGAACATCGCGCGCGTGTACGCGATGGGCGAGGTGGACGGGCAGCTGTACCTCGCCATGGAGTACGTGCTGGGCAAGACGCTCAGCCGGCTCGCGTACCGCCTGCGGCAGCGCCAACGGATGATGCCCCTGGGGCCGCTGCTCCAGATGGGCATCCGGCTGTGCGAGGGCCTGGCGTACGCGCACGACGCGACGGATGAGGAAGGGCACCCGCTGCACCTGGTGCACCGTGACCTGTCCCCCGCGAACGTGTGCGTGAGCTACGCGGGCGAGGTGAAGATCATCGACTTCGGCGCGGCGCAGTCCACGCTGAAGGAGCAGCAGACGGCGCCGCGCGTGGTGATTGGCAACCTCACGTACATGGCGCCGGAGCAGGCCCGCAAGCGCACGGTGGATCGGCGCGCGGACCTGTACGCGGTGGGCGTGGTGCTGTGGGAGTTGTTCTCGTGGAAGCCGCTGTCGCAGCGGGGCGACCCGTTGGAGCGCTGGCGGCGCGCGGCCTATCCGCAGTGGGAGCCGGCGGGGCGCTACCGGCCGGACCTGCCGCGCGCGGTGGACGCGTTCCTGGCGCGCGCGCTGGCATCCGAGCCGAACGACCGCTTCCCCACGGCGACGGCCATGGCGGAGGCGCTGGGCGCGCTGAAGGAGAAGCTGGCGCCCAACGTGACGGATCAGGACCTGGTGCGGCTGATGTCCGCGGCCTTCCCGCGCGAGAAGGTCATCGAGCAGCAGATGCTGGACGACCTGCTGCGCGAGCAGCCCGAGCGCGCGAACACGCGTCAGGAGTTCCCGTCCGTGCTCGCGCCCCCCGGGACCATGGATCCGGCGGAGGGGCTCCGAGCACAGGAGGACATCGCGACGGAGGCGCTGGACGCGGCGAAGTTGCGGCGGGCGGAGGGCCCGGAGACCGGAGCGCTGGGCGCCGCGAAGCCGAGGCCGCCGGAGAGCACGCGAGCGGGCCCGGAGACCGGAGCGCGTAACGCCGCGAAGCCGCCACCGCCGGAGTACGCCAGCGTGGGGCAGCAGACCGAGGCCCTGGACGCGACGCAGGTGGAGCAGGCGCTGCGCGCGGCGGCGGAGGCGAAGAGGCTCCAGGAGGAGTCCGGCGACGCGGCGGAGCTGCCGCGCAAGGCGCCTCCGGCGCGGCTGCACAACCTGGAAATCACCATGGATGCCTGGCTGCCAGGCATTGGTGCCGCGGAGCCCACCACGCCGGGACTTCCTCCCCAGACCCCGGAGGTGGGCAAGGCCCCGCCGGCACCGGCGGTGGACCTCCAGTGGACGCCCGGGCCGGGCGAGGACGAGGCCACCCCCCAGGAGGTTCCCGGCCCGCTGGAATCCCGTGGGGGCCCGGGCTCCGAGGACACCACCGACCCGGGGGAGCGCACCCCCGCGGGCAGGCAGGCTCCGGCGGAAGAACCGTCCCGGCCGGATTGGAATCCGGGCCCGGACGCGAAAGACTCCGTTACACACCTTCGAGCGTCTCACAGTGAGGGGCCCCCCCCGGCCCCGGAGGACTCACCGATGCAGAACCGCCCCTCGCGCCCGGGCTGGACTCCTGGCGCAGGCAGTGAGGACTCCACCACCAACGAGCGGCCCACGCGCAAGAGCGCCACGGGTCTGCCCGCCACCGGCAAGGGTGGCTGGACTCCGGGCTCCGGCGAGGAAGACGCCACCGAGGGCGCTGGTTCCTCGCCCATGGCTGCGCGCCCCAGCACGGACGACGCGGAAGAAGAGAGCACCGACGTCGAAAAGCCCGGCCGCCCCAAGGCGAACGCGGCGCCGCGCGCCCCTGCCTCCCAGCCTCGTCCCCAGACCTCCGTGGGACCCGCGCCGCAGTCGCGTCCCGCCACCTCCGTGGGGGCCGCCCCCCAGGCGCGTCCCGCCGAGGCGTTCCCGGACGCCACCCGCCCCATGTCCCAGGACGAGCTGCCGGTGCCCTGGTCGCCGCAGGGCGCGGGCGAAGCCACCGAGGCCCTGGAGGCCGCGAAGATCTTCGGAGCCCTGTCCCAGACGACGGGCAACATGCCGGCCTACCTGGACGAGAAGGCGACCCCCTACGTCCCGCCCAAGGAAGTCCCTCGCCGCCAGGCCCCCGTCGTGAATGAGCGGCCCCATGAGACGCGCCCCATGCAGGTGCGGACCAAGACGCGCGAAACGCTCGTGGGCTACGACATGGACATCTCCGAGGCGCTCCGGCAAGCGGAGCTGAAGCGCCGCGAAGCCGAGCTCGCCGCCGAGAAGCGCAACACCAAGAAGAAGAAGCCCGTGAAATCCAAGGGGGGCAACCCGCTCCAGGGCCTGTGGCCCATCCCGCCCCAGTACCGCTTCTGGGCCATGCTCGTGGTGGTGGCCCTGGCGTGCGGACTGGGCTTCGGCGTGATGTGGCTCTTCCTGAACGGCGGCGAAGGCGGCATCTGAGCGCGCGCCTTTCCGTCACGCACCCGTCAGGGGCAGGTTCGGCGCCACCGGCGGCTCCAGCGGCAGGAAGAGGCGGAAGATGGTGCCCTTGCCCGTCTCCGGCGCGTCCAGCGACACCTGGCCCACGTGTGAGTCGATGATGCGCTTCACCACGGCGAGCCCCAGCCCGGTGCCCTGGGCCTTGGTGGTGAAGAAGGGCTCGAAGACGCGCGCGCGCAGCTCCGCCGGAATGCCCGGCCCCGTGTCGCTGATCTCCACCTGCACGCCGGCCCGGTCCGTCCACGCCTTGCGCGCCATCACGCGCAGCGTGCCGCCCTGGGGCAGCATGGCCTGCACGGCGTTGAGCGCCACGTTGAGGAAGCACTGACGGATGAGCCGCTCGTCCACCGTCACCGTCGGCACGTCCTCCTCCATCACCCACTCCACCCGCACCTGAGACGGCGAGGTGCCGCCCACGTCGGCGAGCGCGCTGCCCACCGCCTCCTCCAACAGCTGTGTCACCGACACCGGATACAGGTGCGGCGACGGAGGCCGCGCGAACGTGAGCAGGTCCGCGACGATGCGGTTGAGCCGGTCCGCCTCCTCCCCCACGATGTCCACCAGCGGGATGGCCGGATTCTCCGGACCGATGATGCGGCGGATGGTGGCCACCGAATTGAAGATGGCGCCCAGGGGGTTGCGCACCTCGTGGGCCACCACCGCGGACAGCTCGCCCAGCGCGACCAGCCGCTCGCGGTTCACCAGCTGCTCCTGCGCGCGCGCCAGCTCCGCGTAGCTCTGCTTCAGGTCCTCCACCAGCCGCGCGCCCTCCAGCGCCAGCGATAGCTGATTGGCGATGGCGTCCGCGCGCTCCAGCTCCGCGGGCGTGAAGCGGCGGGGCCGGCGCGTCTCCACCATCACCGCTACGCCCACCATCTGGTCGTGCACGGCGAGCGGCAGCACCATGTACGACTGGGCCTCCGCGGCGCGGCGCAGCTCGTCGTCCGCCCGCACCTCCAGGCTCGCGTCCTCCACGCGGAGCGGCTGGCGCGTGCGGAACACCAGGCCCGCGAGCGAATTCTCCGACGGGTCCAGCGACACGTGACGCCCCACCAGCTCCGGGTGGCTGCCCGTCGCCGCGCGGATGGCGAGCTGTTTCCCCTGGGCATCCGGCAGAAGCACGTACGCGTCCGGCACGTCCACGATGCGCGCCAGACTGGTGACGCCCGTGGCCAGCAGCCGGTCCAGCTCCAGCGTGGCCGCCAGCGCCTTGCCCACCTCGTGCATCAGCGCCAGGTCCTCCGCCCGGCCGCGCACCTCGTCCAGCAGCCGGTGGGACTCGATGGCAGCCGCGAAGTGCGTGCCCATGGCCTGGAGTGTCTCCACCTCCAGCGCGGTGAGCCGGCGGCGCGCGTGGAACAGCACGCTCAACGTGCCCACGCCGCGCGAGCGCACTCGCAGCGGCACCGATACCAGCGTCTGGAACGCCAGCGCCCGGAGCGCGTCGCGCGTGGGCGCGGGACACGTCTCCGCGTCCAGCACCTGCACCGCGTCCGGCATCCCACCCGGACGGGGAAGCGACCCCAGCCGCGCACGGCGCACGCGCGCCACCGCGTCCTCGGACAGGCCGCGCGCGTACACGAGCTCCAGGGCCTCGCCCGACTCGTGCCGCGTGTCCGCGGGCAGGAGCAGGCACACGGCGTCGCAGCCCAGCAGGCCGGAAATCTCCTCCGTGCCGGAGCCGAAGAATGCGCGCGGGTGGGGCGCGGACGCGGCCTGCGACGCCAGCCGTCCCAACGCGGTGAGCGCCGTCGCGCGCACGCTCAGCCGCTGGATGGTGCGCGCCGCGTCCAGCGCGGAGGACACCTGCTGGCCGAACAGCCGCACCGCGGCCACGTCCTCCTCGCTCAGCCAGTCGGAGGCGAGCACCAGCATGGCCGTGGGCGCGTTCTCCACGTCGATGCGCACGCCCACCGCCCGGTGCGTCTCCACGCGCCGGAACACCGCCAGCACCGCGTCCATGCGCGCTTCGGATACGAACCGGGACGCCTCCACGCCCAGGTCCTCCATCCACGCATCGCCCTCGCGCCAGGTGCGCACCAGCGCGGGCGCCCAGCCGCCAGGGGTCTCCACCCGCACGCGACCTCCCAGCGACGGCGCGTGCGGCACCAGCCGGGGGGACAGTCCCGCCACGGACAGCTCCACGCCCACACCCCGGGGCGTCAGCCACGCGAAGCCCAGCTCCAGCGCCTCCAGCCCCCGGAACACCTCCTCGCGCACCGCGTCCTCGGAGTGCAGCGCGCGCACCGCGCTGCCCAGCTCCGCCAGCCGCCGCAGCACCGTGCGGCGCCGGACGCGGGACGTCACGTCGCGCACCTGCACCACCCAATCCCTGGCATGCGGATGCACCGTCAGCTCCACGCGGAGCCCTTCGTTGCCCACGGCCAGCCACGCCTCGTAGGTGCCCGCCACGGGCGACGAACCCAGCCGCCGCGCGAGCCGATCCGCTGGGTCCTCCAACGGTCCCGGCTCCCACAGGAGCGCCGTCACGGGCTTGCCCGACAGCTGCTCTCGCTCCACGCCCATCAGGCGGGAAAGGGCCGCGTTTGAATGGATGAGCAGGCCGTCCCGAAGCACGAACATGCCCAGGGGCATGTCGTCGAAGAGGCGGTACTCCGCCCCTGGCTCCTCGGAAACCGTCCCCACCCGACGGTTCGTGCGCTCTGTGCTCCTCACCCCCCCTACCTT
>NZ_RAWR01000190.1:0-21162 GCF_003986945.1 Corallococcus sp. AB018
GAACTGCGACAGGTACTGGGTGGCCGGGTACGTGGCCAGCGCGTCGCGCACCGTGTCCGCCGCCTTATCGAACGCGCCCGTCTCCTGGTACGACTGGGCGAGCAGCAGCATGGCGTAGTCGCGCGTCTTGGACTTCTTGTCGCCTTCCACGAAGCGGGCCAGCAGCGGCACGGCCTTCTCGTGCTGACGCAGCTGGTTGTAGGCGGTGCCCAGGAAGAAGGACGCGTCCAGCGCGTCCGCCTCCTGCGGGTTCATCGCCAGGAAGCGCGACAGGTTCTCCACCACGGCGGGCATCTCGTTCTTGCGGAAGGCGATCTTCCCGCGCTCCAGGGCGGCGTCGCCCGTCTCACGGCGCAGGATGGCGGCGCGGTCGTTGAGGGCCTGGCGCTCCAGCGAGGACAGCTTCTGCGTGTCCAGCTTCACCAGCGCGTCGATGCCCTTGAGGCGCTCGTCGCCCGGCAGCGTGGTCATCATCTTGTAGACCTCGTTGGCGGCGCGCTGGGCCGTCAGGTGCGAGGTGGAGTCCGCGCGCTGCTTCTCCAACTGCCCGGAGAGGTCCGCGACCTGCTTCTCCAGCCGCTCGCGCTCGTTGGTGTTGCTGGAGCTGCGAGCGCCGTTCACCAGCACCGCGCCACCGACCGCCAGAACCGCGAAGAGCGTGTAGGCCACCGCCGAGGAGAGCCATTGCCGCTTCTGGAAGTCCTCGTGGCGCTTGCCCACCGCCTTCACCTCCGCATGGAGGTTCTTCAGCAGGTTGTCCGTCTTGATGACGAGGTTGCGCGACTCGATGACCTCGCGGCGGAGTTCGGAGAGTTCCTTCTCGAGGTCAGTCTTCGGCTGTTCAGAGGGGGGCATGGACATCTTCCTGGGACCGGAAATGACTTCGGCCGACTCACGCATGCTAGGGGACTCTCCGGGATGAGGGGCGGGTTCTTTTTCCGCTCCCAAACAGGGCCCTTGGTGGCCACCATTCCCCGAAAGTCCCTGCTCCGCGCGCGCTCGCCTGCTTTCGTCTTGGAACTTTCCCGAGCCTCTAGAACGAGGCCATCGGGCGGGACGGATTCGGCGGGAACGTATACGTCACACCGAGCCCGAACCAACTGCCTCCGTGGCTGAAACTGAAGGGCCCGGGCCACTTCGCCGCGTCTGGAGACTCCACGGGGCCGCGCAGGAACATGAGGCGGTATTCAGCGGTGATACCCCACTCCGCGGACAGGCGAAGCGTGGCGCCGAGCGAGCCCACCCAGGCCTGGGTGACATTCTCCTTGAGGGACGAGCCCTCGCGCGTCGAGGAGACGACCGTGGGCCCCGTGAGCACGCCCGCGAAGGGCACCAAGCCCTGCGGTCCGATGTCGAGCACGCCCTGGAAGCGCAGGCCGAGGAGCGCGCCGTACGACACGGTGCTGACCTTGCGGGACACGGTGCCGTCGGCCCCGGGCTCGGACAGGCGCAGGTTCTGCGCGGTGCCGAACAGGTCGATGCCCACCTCCACCAGGTCCGACACCGCGTAAGCGAACGAGGCCACGCCGAACGGCCCCCCCGAGGACTCCGGCGCGCGCTCCAGGCCGTTGCCCGGCCCCTTGGCGCCATACCAGGCGTCGTAGAGCGTGCCGTTGGAGGTGAGCCGGTAGCCGGCCTGCACGGTGATGCGGCCCACGCCGTCCAGGTTGGCGGGAGCCCGCCCCGCGCTCCAATCGCCGTCATCCTGGGCAAGGGCGAGGGCTGGCGCGGCGACGAGGGCGAAGACGAGCGGCAGACGGCGGAGCATCAAGGCGCGGATCCCGGGGCTTTCTGCCGGCACGGGCGCTCGCGGCCCGGTGCTACAGGCGTGTCGCACACCGTATCCGGGGGCCATGCCGCGTCAATTTTCCGGCCGTCCCCCACCGTGTCGATTTCGCGCCCTACCATTCGTCGCCATTGTGAACCCGACGTTCCAGGAGAACTCCCCATGCGCTTCATGATGATCGTCAAGGCCAACACCGACAGCGAGACCGGTCGCCTCCCCTCCACGGAGGAGCTGACCTCGATGGGCAAGTACAACGAGGAGCTGGTGAAGGCCGGCATCCTTCTCGCGGGTGAAGGGCTGCACCCCAGCTCCAAGGGCGCCCGCGTGGCGTTCTCCAAGACGGGGAGCACGGTGACGGATGGTCCCTTCTCGGAGACGAAGGAGCTGGTCGCCGGCTTCTGGATCATCGAGGTGAAGTCGCGCGAGGAGGCCATCGCCTGGGCGCGCCGCATCCCCTTCCAGGAGGGCGAGGTGGAGATCCGCCAGGTGGCCTCCGCCGAGGACTTCGCGGAAAGCGATCCCACCGGCGAGCTGCGCGCGAAGGAGGAGGCGCTGCGCGCGCAGGTCGAGGCGAAGGCCAAGGCCTGAGCCGTCAGCGAGCGCGCCGCTCCAGCTCCAGCAGCGGCATCTCCAGCACCACCACCGTGCCGTGCGTGCACGGGGGTGTGAAGTCCGCGCGGTCCAATTCGCCCAACAGCGCGCGCAGCTGCGCGTCGGTGAGCGGCGAAGACGATGCGCGCCGCGCGGCGTGACAGGCCATCACGCGCACGGCCTCCGCCAGGCTCGTCACGTCCAGCGGAGCGCTGCGCGGAGGCAACGCGCGCGACAGGGCTTCCAGAAGTGCGCGAGGGTCCACGCCCTCCAGGCCCGCCGGCACCGACTTGAGCGCGAGCGCCGTGCCACCGAAGGGCTCCACGTCCACGCCCAGCTTGAGCAGCGCCTCGCGGCCATCCACCAGCGCCTTCACCGCAGCCAGCGCCAGGTCGACCGTGGTGCCGAACAGCGACGGCGGCGGCGCCTTCGTCTCGTCCTCCAGCCGGCGCAGGTACGCGGTGAGGCGCGCGCGCTCCAGCGCGGCGTGAGGGTCCAGCACCACCAGCGTGCCGCCGGGGCCCTCGCAGACATGGAAGCGGCTGCCCAACAGGCCCATGGGGCGCAGCGCCGCGAAGTAGCCCGGAGGCGGCGCCTCGTTGAGCTGCGGCTGGGCCTCACCGAACCCGAGCGTGCGGCCCGGCACCTGGGGGCCCTGGAACGGACCGGGGAACGCACTTCCCTGCGCTCCACCGTTCGGCGAGAAATAGGACGGCGTCAGCGGGCGCGCGGGCGTGGAGCCGTCGGGGCCTGGTGCGTCCATCGCGGTGGGCAGCGGCGCACCCCAGGTGGCCTCCTGCGCGCGGGTGAGGAAGCGCTCCACGGCGTGCGCGTAGTGCGCGGCGTCCCGGGGCTGCGGGTTCGCGGCCTGCTCTTCCGGCGAGCCCAGCCACGGGGCCGCGCGCAGCACGCGTGAGAGGGCGGCGCTGATCGCGTCCTGCACGCCACGGGCGTCCGCGAAGCGCACCTCCATCTTCTGCGGGTGCACGTTGACGTCCACCGCGGCGGGCTCCACGTCGATGTGCAGCACCACCACCGGCTGACGGCCCGCGGGCAGGAAGTCCTGGAACGCGCGCTGCACGGTGCTGATGAGGCCGCGGTCGCGGATGTAGCGGCGGTTGACGAAGGTGTAGAGGCCGCGCGCGTTGGGCAGCGTGTACTCCGGCGACGCGAGGTAGCCCGTGACGACGACGCCCAGCCGGCGCTCCTCCACCGGGAACAGGTGCGGGAAGGACGCGGGGCCCAGGGCCGCGGCGATGCGCTCGCGCGGATCATGTTCGGCGGCGGGGCTGGAGAAGAGCTCGTTGCCCTCGTGCGAGGCGAAGAAGCCGACCTCCGGGTGCGCGAGCGCCAGGCGCACCACGGCCTCCTCGCAGTGCTTGAGTTCGGTGGCGCCCTGGCGCATGAACTTGCGGCGCGCGGGCACGTTGAAGAACAGGTCCTCGATGGTGATGACCGTGCCCATGCGGGGCGGCGCGGCCTCCACCGTGGGCGGGCCGCCGCCCTCCACCATGACCTTGGTGCCCTCGTGCGCGTCCGGCTCCGCGGTGTGCAGCGTGAAGCGGGACACGGAGGCGATGGCGGGGATGGCCTCGCCCCGGAACCCCATGGAGTCGATGTGGAAGAGGTCGTCCAGTTCGCGCAGCTTGCTGGTGGCGTGGCGCTCCAGACAGAGCGTGGCGTCCTCGCGGCTCATGCCGTGGCCGTCGTCGGAGATGGTGATGCGGCCCACGCCGCCCGCCTCCAGCTCCACGCGCACGGTGCGGGCCCCGGCGTCGAGCGAGTTCTCGCACAGCTCCTTCACCACGGAGGCGGGGCGCTCCACCACCTCACCGGCGGCGATCTTGTTGATGAGCACGTCGCTCAGGCGCGCGATTCGGGACATGGCGATCAACCACCCTCCGCCACCTGGATGACGTTGTCCAGAACATCACGGGCACACGCGGCTGACATTCCTGGACGGCTGGGCTAACACCCGCCCCTGCGAATGGAAGTGATCCGAGCAGGCAAGGGCCCGATGCGTATCGCGGTGACAGGCGCCAGTGGCGACTACGGCAGGCTGCTCCTGCCGAGGCTGGAAGCGGACCCCGGCGTGGAGAGCATCCTCGTGCTGGACACGAAGGAGCCCCACCCGATGAGCAAGGTGGAGTTCCACCGAGTGGACCTCACCCGCTACGACGCGGAAGGTGAGCTGACGGACGCGCTCACCGAGCGCCCCGTGGACGCCCTCTTCCACCTGGCGTTCCTCTTCGGGCCCATCCTCAACGGCCCGCTGGCGCACGAACTGGAAGTCATTGGCACCATGAACGTGCTGACGGCGGTGGGCCGCGCCCGGCTGCCCCGGCTGGTGGTGCCGTCGCTGACGGTGACGTACGGCGCGCGGGGCAACAACCCGGCGCTCCTGCGCGAGGGCTCCCCGCTGTTCGGCTGTCCGCACAGCCGCTTCGTGAACGACAAGGTGGAGGTGGAGGGACAGGTGCGGGCGTTCCGCGAGCGCAATCCCGACACCCGCACGCTCGTGTTGCGGTTCGCTCCCCTGCTCGGCCCGAGCCTGGACAATCCGGCGACGCGGTTGCTGTCGCACGCGGTGGTGCCCACGCTCCTGGGATTCGACCCGCTCTGGCAGGCGATCCACGAGGACGACGCGGGCCGGGCGCTGCACCTGGCCCTGCGGGCGGACACGGCGGGAGAGTTCAACGTCGTGGGGCGCGGGGTGTTGCCTTTGTCGGGGCTCATCCGCCAGGCGGGCGCGCGACCGCTCCCCCTGCCGGGGCCGTTGTTTCGTGGAGCACTTCGCGCGCTCGGGGTGGTGGGGGCGGGCACGTTGCCGGTGGCCCTGCTCGACTACATGCATTACTCCTGGGTCGCGGACGGGGAGCGCGCCGAGTCCGCGTTGGGGTTCGTGCCCCTCCACCATGTCAGGGACGCCGCCTCGGCGCTCAGAAGGAGCCAGTCATGACCAAGGGTGTCCTCGGGAATGATCCCTTCCAGCGGGGCGCCGCGCCTCGCACGGGCGAGGCGAAGGACGACGCGGCCGACCCGAAGGCCGCGAAGAAGTCCGCGTCGTCGAAGTCCGCGAAGGGTGCGAAGTCAGCGGGCAAGGCGAAGCGCGCCAAGGGTGGCGCGTCGAAGTCCAGCGCCCAGGCGAAGGCGCCCAAGGGCGGCAAGGCCGCGGAGGCGAAGCAGGCCGCCGCGACGCCGAAGACGCCCGCCGCCAAGGTCCACATGTTCGAGGCCCGCCCGGACGGACGCGGGAGCGCGAGGCACGAGCAGGACGCGCGCGACGTGGAGCACGCCTCGGGAGCGAAGCACGGGCGTTCGTCCGCGAAGGACCCGCACGCTTCGGGAGGGGCACCGGCCGCGAGGCCTGGCGCCCACGACGCCGTGCACGCTTCAGGAGAGCCTCCCGCTGGCGAGGAGGTCTCGCCCCTGCGCGAGCCCTCCGTGCCGGGCCCCGCCGCCGAGCCTCGGACGTCGCGGCCCCAGGTGCTCGCGGACGAGGTGCGCGGCTCGCGTCCCCAGGAGCGCACGGTGGACCGCGCCCTGACGGAAGCCCTCGCGTCGGACGCTGCGGAGGCCGCGGCGAAGACGGCCGTGGATGAGCTGTTCGAGGGACGCAAGGGGCCGGACCGCGACATCGAGCGCGTCCTCGCGACGGAGCTCGTCGCCGAGGTGGCCGAGTCCGCCGTGCGGCAGGTTCTGGACGACGGCAATGGCGACGCCGCCGAGCGAGCGGTCGCCACCGCCGTCGCGACCCAGGTGGCCGAGGCCACCGCAGGCGTCGCCGTGGACGAGGTGCTGGACCGCCACGCCACCAGCCCCGAGGAGCGCGCCCTGTCCTCCGCTGGCGGCGGCGATGCCCTGGACGAAGGCGGCGAGGAGGCCTGGCCCACCGACGCCTGGAGCCGTGACCCGAAGGACGTGCCTCCTCCCGAGGACACCGAGGACCTCTGGACCGCGGACGCCTGGCGCCGCGACCCGGAGGGGATGTCCGCGCCGGAGGACCCGGACGAGGAGGACGACCTGGTCACCGGCGTCGAGCGCGTCGAAGAGGACGGCGTGCACATCTCCGTCTCGATCATCGAGGGCGCCGCCCCCACGGACGTGGAGCCGGAGGTGGAGCTGCCGGACGAGTCCCACGACGAGCTGCCTCCCAGCCGCCGGCCCCTGTCGCTCGTGAGCGACCCCGGCGAGGTGCCCCTCCCGGAGGAAGTGGAGCGGGATCCGCAGGGCTTCGACCGTCCGGAGGAATCGGCCCCGCCGTCCGGCTTCGCGGGCCGCGCCGCGGGCATGTTCTCGCTGGCGAAGGAGATCGCCGGCCAGGCGCTCGCGAGCGACGGCCTGGGCCGCGCCGTGGGCGCCATGCACGGCCTGATGGAGGCCGTGCGCACCAGCCTGGGCACTGGCGGTGGCAGCCGGTTGGACGACTACGGCAAGGACGAGGGGCTGGTGGAGAGCCTCCAGCCCGTCCTCGACTTCCTCTACGAGCAGTACTGGCGCGTCTCCGTGGAGGGCGTGGATCAGGTGCCGCGCGGCGCCTCCATCCTCGTCGCCAACCACTCCGGCGCCCTGCCCTACGACGGCCTGGTGATGGCGCAGGCGCTCCTGCGCGAACGCCCGGATCTGCTTGAGACCCGCTGGCTGGTGGAGGATCAGGTCTTCCACGCGCCCATGCTCGGCACCCTCTTCAACCGCCTGGGCGCCGTGCGAGCTTCACCGGAGAACGCGCTGCGGCTGCTCGATGAGCACCGGCCGCTCGTCGTCTTCCCGGAGGGCTACCAGGGCGCGAGCAAGCCTTTCGCGGAGCGCTACCGCCTCAAGCGCTTCGGTCGCGGCGGCTTCGTGAAGCTGGCCCTGCGCACGGGCGCGCCCATCGTCCCGGTGGCCATCGTCGGCGCGGAGGAGACGTCTCCGCTGCTGGGACGCCTCCCCGGTGGCTTCCTCGGGTTCCCGTCGCTGCCGCTCACCGCGCCGGGCCCGCTGCCCGCCAAGTGGACCATCCGCTTCGGCGAGCCGCTGACCATGGAGGGACTGTCTCCGGAGGACGCGGACGACCTGGGCGAAGTGCAGCGGCTCACCGAGCGCACCCGCGAGTCCATCCAGGGAATGCTCCAGGCCCTGCTGCGCGAGCGCCGCTCCGTGTTCACGGGCTGAGCTTCGAGCGATGCTCCGGGGGCCATCAGCCGCAGATGCGGTTGCGCCCCTGGCTCTTCGCGGCGAAGAGGTGCTCGTCCGCCGTGCGCACCATCTCCGCGGGCTCGCGGTGGTGCGGCTCCAGCGCGGCCACGCCCATCGACAGCGTGACGGGGATGACCTGCTTGTCGAACTCGAAGCGCTGCCGCTCCACCAGCTTGCGCACCTTCTCCGCGAGCTGACGGGCACCGGCCAGGTTGATCTCCGGCAGGAGCAGCGCGAACTCCTCACCGCCGTAGCGGGCGAAGACGTCCTCGCGCCGGATGCGCGTACGCACCGTGGACGCCAGCTGCTTGAGCACCGAGTCGCCCGCCAGGTGCCCGTACGTGTCGTTCACGTCCTTGAAGTGATCCAGGTCGAACATCACCAGCGACAGCGTGCGCTCGTAACGGCGGCTGCGGGAGATTTCGCGGTCCAGCTGCTCGTCGAAGTAGCGGCGGTTGTAGATCTGCGTGAGGCCGTCCATGGTGGTCAGCCGGTAGATCTCGTCGTGGTACGCCGCCTCGATGTTGCCGCCCGCGATGAACTTGAAGATGGTGCGGCCAATCTTCACCAGGTCGCCGTTCTGCAGCGACCGCGCCGACGACGCGACGTCGTCATTGACGAACGTGCCGTTGGTGGACCCCAGGTCCTCGATGCGCACGCCCTTGGTGGTGTTGGTGATGCGCGCGTGGTTGCGGCTCACCGCTTCCTGATCAATCTGGATGTCCGCCTTGGACGACCGGCCGATCAGCGTCTCCTCACGCGCCAGGTCGTACTTGCGCCCCAGGTCCAGGCCGTAGATGACCACCAGCGCCGCGTCCAGGTTGACGGGGCGCTCGGAGATCTTCGAGATGACGGTGACAACCGTCTCCTTCTGGCCCATGACGCCAAACGTATCACCGCGCAATTCGCGAAAGCGAATTCACGGCCGGAACGGGTGCCCCGCCAGGTCGTAGACGCACTGACACCCCAGCACGTCAGGGCACGCGCACCGTGCGCGCGGCGCTGACGGCGGGCCGCAGCGGCAACCCGAGCCCGTCCACCAGCGACGCCACCAGCGTGACCTCCATCCCGGAGCAGGCGGGCGGAAGGGAGAGCGCCACCTCGCCCGACCGCGTGGCCACGTCGCCGAGCACCACCGAGAGGTCGCAGGCCGGGCCGCCATCACGAACGGTGAGCAGCACCCCGCCCTCGTCGCCATTGCCTGCGTCCGTCCCCACCTGGAAGCCGTCCACCCGCACGCGCACGGTGGCGCCGCGAGCCAGCGACGCGCCCTCGGAGGGTGCCAGCCACGTCACCTGGGGCCGGCCGTAGTTCAGCGTGGACGCGGCGCGCACCGACGAGGCGAGCAGTTCGGGCGCCATGCCCCCGGACTCCGCCAGCGTGGAGAGGTTCGTCGAACGGCCCTCGGACATGGCCACGTTCAACGCCTCCACCGACAGCGATGCGCGCGAGCCCTCCGTGTCGCCCTGGAAGGTGCGGTCCTCCAGGCCCGAGGGAGGCAGCGGCAGGCGCACGCCGGTCACGGAGCGCCGGCTGTCCGCCCAGACCGTCCAGCGCCGGCCGGCCGCATTGGTGAAGGTCGCGCGCACGATCGTCGCACCCAGCAAGGAGGTGTCCATCCGCCACTCGCGCGGCAGCAGGCCGTGCCACGGCGATGCGTCCGGGTTGTAGTGGGCGCCCTCCGGGATGCCGAGGAACGCGTCCGCGAGCGTCACCGGCGTCGTGCCCTCTGGATCGAAGTGGGGCGCATCCAGCGGGGTCATCACCGCGCTGGTGGCGAGGCCCACGGGCTCCTCACCGCCCAGCGCTCCCGACGACGCGACCGCGACCAGCCGGTACGCCTGTCCCTCCAGGCCGTGATGGGCCGGCGCCATGCGCACGCGCACGAGGCCCGGAGAGGACAACAAGGGCTGCGTGTCCGTGTTCGGATCCACCGGGTTGGCGTTGACGGCGGCGCCCAGGCCCAGCGGCACCGTGCCCTGTCCGGGCGCTGTCACCGAGCCCACCACCAGCGCGCGCGACAGGTAGCTGTCGCGGAAGCGCGGAAGCGGCGGGACGCGCACCACGAACGGGAAGGCCAGCGGCACCTGCTGGAAGTCCAGCGACGTGAGCGGCCCGCTGGGAGGAATCTTCCCCTCGATCGGCGCATGGAGGGGGAAGCGAACATCGCGCTGGACGGCGGAGGAGAACCGCCCGGACTGCGGTAGCGCGCGCGCCAGGAGCAGCAGCGGATCCGTGCCCGGATCCATCATCCCCGCCGGAAGC
The DNA here is from genome assembly GCF_003986945.1 of Corallococcus sp. AB018. NCBI lineage: Bacteria > Pseudomonadati > Myxococcota > Myxococcia > Myxococcales > Myxococcaceae > Corallococcus > Corallococcus sp. AB018. The sequence goes on from NZ_RAWR01000190.1 coordinate 9,821, forward strand.
TCGCCGGACGGCACCTGCGCGGTGAGGGCCCAGGCGGTGCGAGTGCCACAGGCCCCCGAGCGCGTGGCCGTCTCCGGATCCGTTCCGTCCGCGAGGGCCGTGTCGCACACCCCGGAGATGCCCGGCACATCCACGGACTCCGGCGGCAGGACGCCGAGCCCGTTCACCCAGACGCTGGCGGGCAGCTGGAACTGGCGCGTCACCCCACGGAGCGTGAGGTCCACATCCCGATCGGATCCCTGCACCTGGGCGGAGGCCGACTCGGACAGGAGCCCCGGCACGGACAGCCCCGCCATGCCCAGGGACAGCGCGCCGCCCACGCCCACGGGTGCCAGGTGGGTGAACCGGGCGCGCACTCCGCCCACGCGGTCCGCCGGGTTGCGGCGCAACGGCAGCCGCAGGTCCCGCGTGCCGGTCATGTCGTAGTTCGCCACGGTGAGGTAGCCGAAGTCCGGGTGGAAGACAGACACCGTCGAATCGCTCCGGGCCACCAGCACGGCCACGCCCAGCGCATCCGTGGACTCGCGCGCCGTCGCGCCACCCAGCGCGTCCGCCACCACCACCGAGGCCCCCTCGACGGGGTAGCCCGTGAGCGCGTCCGTCACCACCACCCGCACCTGCCCCGAGGCCGTGTGCGGGGGCAGCACGGTGACGCGCGCACGGCACGTGACGTTGCCCAGCCGGGCCTCCACCGCCTCCACCTCCGCGCCCGCCGACTCCAGCGTGAACGTGGCCCCGGAGCCCGTGCCCCCGCCCTTCACGCGTGCGGACACGGCGGACCAGGCGAGCCCGTTTCGAGGGACGAAGGGCTGGCCCGTGACATCGGACATCCAGGCTTCGAAGCGCAGGGTGGTGCCCACGGGCGCGATGATGCGCTCGGGCACCACGCGGCAAGCCGCGACGGTGGACGACGGCGGGGGCGGCCCACAGGCGCCGTCGCGGCACAGCTCCCCGTCCTCGCAGTCACTGTCGCCGGTGCAGAGGGCGGGAACGCAGCGGCTGGCGTCACAGCGGCAGCCCAGCGCCTGCGACTCACAGGCGGCGATGGCGTTCACCTCTCCGCGGCGCTTCACCGAACAATCGAGGTCCGTCCGGCACGAGGGCTCACAGCGCGACAGGGCGGTGTTGCAGAAGAACAGCGCCGGATCCCCGCAGTCCTGATCCACCGTGCAGAACGCGTCCGCCCAGCCCCCGTGGATGAACGGCGCCTCCATGTCGGACATCGCGCAGCCCATGGCGCACGCCAGCAGGCATGCGAGCACGAGGCCGGGGGACCGGACCGGATGGGGGATGGAACGCATGGGAACTCCGAGGGGGACCGGCCTTGTCCCGACCTTACAGGGGGAAGGCCCGCGACGCGACCGGCGATGGCACCGCAACCGCTTTCGCTGGAAGCCTGGAACCGGGGCGGAACCGGGGTCCTGGGAAAATCAGACGGGCGGGCAGGCAAGTGTCGGTTGGCTTCCGTCGCCAGGGGTTCCAGAATCGGACCGACGATGGCACGCGCTGAACCGAAGACCTTGGAGAGCCTGCTGCCCCGGGTGCTGGCGCGCCTGGCGGGAGAGTCAGGCCGCGCGTCGTCGCTGATGCCGCTCTGGACCGCCGCGGTGGGAGAGAACATCGCGCGCCACAGCCGTCCTCACCAGTTGGACGGAAGCACGCTGATCATCACCGTGGAGAGCGCCGAGTGGGCTCAGGTCCTCTCCCGCCAGGCCGACTCCCTGCGCGAGCGGTTCAACGAGAAGCTGGGCGCTGGCACCGTGAAGACGCTCGTCTTCCAGTTGGAGTCACGATGAGGCGCGCGCTCCTGGGATTGCTGCTCGCTGGCGCCGCCGACCTCCCCGCATCCGCCGCGCCGCCGTCCCCGGCGGTGGCCTCCGTGTCCGTTCCCTCCCAGGAAGGACAGGACAGTCCGCCCCCTGTCCCGGAGGAGACGCCCCGGGCCCAGGAGGCCCGGGCCCGGCTGCACGTGCAGCGCGAGTTCGAACGCGTGGGCCGCCGCGCCCCCACGAACGACAAGGCGCTGGAGGCCGCGGCCCGGAGGCTCGCGCGCGAGGCACTGAGCGAGTTCACCACCGGAGCCCCGGACCTGCTCACGTTGACGGAGGCGGTCAGCGACTCGGGCGCCGCGGATCCGTCCCCGAAGGTGCTGGTCATCCGCGCCTGGGTGCACTCGCACGCCATCGAGACGTTCCTCGCCCGCACGGACTTCAACGACGAGCGCGTGAGCCACTTCGGCGTGGGCGTGGCCTTCCTGGGCGAGCGCGCCGCGCTGGTGCTGCTCGTCGCGGACCGCAAGGCGGAGGTGCTCCCCTTCCCCCGGACCATCGCCAAGGCCGGGACGGAGAAGCGCGTGTGCGGCCGGCTCGTGCCGCCGCTGCTGAGCCCGCAGGTCTTCGTCACCCGGCCGGATGGCGAGGTGGAGGCCGTGGCCCTGAGCCGCGCGCCCTCCGGCACGAATGGTTTCTGCGCCCTGGTGGGCTTCGACACCCCCGGCAGCTACACCGTGGAGGTGGTGGGCCAGGCGAACGCGGGGCCGGAGGTGACGTCGCTGTTCCTCGTGCAGGTGGGGGCCCGTTCCGCGCGCGGCGGACAGGAATCCCAGCGCGAACCCACAACGCTGGCCGAGGCCCGCACCGCCCTCTACGAGCGCATCAACACCCTGCGCCGCGCCTACCAACTGCCGGAGCTCACGCCGGATCCGACGCTGGAGGACGTATCGCTGCGCTACAGCACGCGCATGGCGACGGAGGGCTTCTTCGCGCACATCGCGCCGGACGGCTCCACGCTCACCCGCCGCCTCCCGGAGGGCGCGCGCTACGTACGCGCCGGAGAGAACCTGGGGCTGGCGGCGGGTCCGCTCGCGGCGCACTTCGGCATCGAGCACAGCCCCGGCCACCGCAAGAACCTGATGGACCCCGCGTTCCGCTTCATGGGCGTGGGCGTGGCCTTCCAGAAGGTGGACGGCCGCGACCAGGCCATCGTCACGGAGGTCTTCACCGCGGCCTCGCCCGGCGCGGCGCTTCCGGCGGACCCGGTGTCGGATGTCTACGACGCGCTGTCCCGGCACCGCGCCACGCTCAAGCTGCCGCCCCTGGTGCGCAGCGAGGCGCTGGAGCGGCTGGCGCGCGACCACGCCCGCCGTGCGCAGGCGCAGGACGAGCCCACCGCGGGAGACGGCGACCCGTCCCCGCTGCACGAGCGGGTGTTCTCCGCGCTGCCGGACGCGGGCACCGCTTCGGTGGACTTCTTCGTCGTGGGAGACCCGGGCGCCGTGCCGGAGTCACGCAGCCTGGCCACGGCCACCTACACCCGGGTGGGTGTGGGGCTGGTGCGAGGCGACTCCAAGCGCTTCGGCCAGGGCCAGTACTGGGTGGCCGTCATCTACGCCGCGGTCCCCTGAAGCGTTGGCTTCGGAAGAGAACGTCGACGCGAACGCCGGCCACGACCGGGCTTCGGGCGTGACCGGGTGCGAGCTCGCGCGGGCCCGGTGGAACGGGCCCCATGTCAGACGTCCCGGTTAGACAGGACGGCGCTGCGTGGCGTACGCCTCGAGCCCCATCTGCGGAGGCGCGAGGTTGGCGTACATCGGGCACTTCATGCACGTGAACGACTGCCAGCCGCGACGGACGGCCTCATCGAGGCAGTTGTCGTAGTGGTTGCAGTTCAGGTTGCGATGCGTCTCGACGCCTGCCCGCTTCGGGCCGGCTTCGGGATTGATGGTCTGCTGCAGATCGGATGGACACGGCTTCATGGAGCCTCCCCTATGAGCTGTTTCCCCCCCCGAGGTCTGTGTACGAGCAGTGCTACCGACGACAGGTCTTCCTGCGACGACAGGTCTTCCTGACACGACGGCGGTCCGGAGTAGCGCTCAACAGCGGCGCAACGTAAGGATTCCCTCCGGATAGCGCAACGGGCCGACAACCCCGCGGGACCAGCCCGTGGGCGCGGGATCTAGGACTTGTCGGGCCGACTGTCAAACCGACCCCCGCCCACCTGGTGGGGAATGTCGACTGCAAACCTCTCGTTCCGAAGCCGCAAGGCCGCGAAGTGAAAGGAAGAACCACATGAGTTGGACCGGCTGGGTGGCGGGTTGGGTGACGGGGGTGGCGCTGGGGCAGTCCCCGGCGACGCTGGAGGCCGTCCGCCTGCACCGGTCCGACGCGGCGGCGCTCGCTCGGGCGGAGCTCGCCACGTGTGAGCAGGCGAAGTGCCCGGACGCGGGCCGCCTGGGCCTGCTCGCCGGGACTCTAGTACTTTCGGACGGGGACGCCGTTCAGGCGCGGGACCTGCTCACCCGCCACGCGCCGCCCGCGCCCCTGGAGGCCTTCCACGCCTTCTACCTGGGCCAGGCGCGCTTCTACGCGGGCGACCCCAATGGCGCGGCGAAGGACTTCGAGCGGGCCCTGGAGAAGGCCTCCCCGGCCCTTGCCGTGCGCGCCCGCGCCCGCCTGGGTGAGTCGCTCCTGGACGCACACCGGCCCAAGGACGCGTCCCCGGTGCTGGAGTCCGCGGCGGCGGCGCAGCCCACCCCGGAGCTGCTCTTCCAGCGCGCCCTGACGCGCGCGGCCACCGGCAACGCGGCGGGCCTGCGGGCGGACCTGAAGACAGTGGCGCTGCGCTTCCCCACCCACCCCTACGCGGACGAGGCGCTGGAGCAGCTGGCCACGCTGAAGCCCGCGGTGAAGCTCACCCTGCCCGAACACCTCCAGCGAGCCCGGGGCTTCCTCTCCGACGGCGCGGCGTCTCGGGCCGAGGACGAGCTCCTGAGGGCGGAGAAGCTGGGGCTGGTGAAGGGCGCTCCCGCCCAGGCACAGGTGGCGCTCCTGCGCGCGCAGGTGCTCTTCGCGCGAGGCAAGCGCGAGGAGGCGGAGAAGGCGCTCGCGGTGGCGCGCAAGGGGCCGCCGGCCATCGCCGCGGAGGCCGCGCTGGTGGTGGCGCGCCGGGCGCTGCGCTCGGACGACAACGAGAAGGCGCGCAAGCTGATGGCGGCGCTGGACAAGGCCTATCCCTCTCAAGCGGCTGGTGAGGAAGGCGCGTTCTTCGCCGCGTGGTTGGATTTGCAGGGCGGCCGCTTCGAGGACGCGGCGAAGTCCTTCGAGGACTACGAGAAGCGCTACAAGGGCTCGCGCCGCCGCGATGAGGCGATGTGGTTCCGCGCCCTCTCGCACATCCGGCTGGAGCAGTACGCCAAGGCGCGCCAGGCGCTGGACGACCTGGTGACGGCCTACCCGAAGACGAGCATGGCGCCGCAGGCGCGCTACTGGCAGGCGCGCACGGAGGAGCTGGGCGGCGGCAAGCCGGCGACGTTGGGACCCGCGTATGAAGCCGTCATCAGCGCGGCGCCCGCTTCGTTCTACGCGCTGCTCGCCACGGAGCGGCTGCGTGAGCTGGGACGCACGCCGCCCGCGGCCTTCCCGCAGCCTCCGAAGCAGCTCACCCTGCCCCGCCCTCCGGAGCTGGAGTTGGCGGTGGCGCTGACTCGCGCGGGCCTCTTCCGCGACGCGGCGGACGAGGTGCAGTCGCGCGTGTCGGGCCTGCGCGGCGCGGACCAGGCACTGCCGTTCGCGCACGCGCTCTTGCAGCTGGGCGAGTTCGGCCACGCGCATGTCGTGGCGGCGCGCTACCTGTGGGGCCGGGCCTTCGGGGCGAAGGCACCGGACGCGCTGGCCGCGTTCTACCCGCGCGCATTCGCCCAGGCGGTGGAGACGGAGGCCACGCGGCAGGCGCTGGATCCGTTTCTCGTGTGGGCCATCATGCGGCGAGAGAGCGCATTCCGCCCGGAGGTCATGAGCGCGGCGGACGCGCGCGGCCTGATGCAGATCATCCCGCCCACGGCGACGGAGATCGCGCAGAAGATGGCGGAGCCCGCGCCCGCACCGGCGGACCTGTTCGCCCCGGAGCGCAACATCCGCTACGGCGCGTGGTACCTGGCGCAGCTGATGAAGCGCTTCGCGCACCCTGCCCTCGCGGCGGCGGCCTACAACGCGGGCCCCAAGGCGGCGGTGCGCTGGACGCAGGAGCGCGGCACCCTGCCCCTGGACCTGTTCGTGGAGTCCATCCCGTACCGGGAGACGCGCGGCTACGTGAAGCAGGTGGTGGCGGACCTGTACCTCTACCACCGCTTCTACGAGAAGGACGGCACTCAGGCCCGGCTGGCCATGACGGTGCCCGCTCCCAGCACGGACGGCGTCAGCTTCTGACGGGAGGCCGGTGACGGCGCAGGCGCCGCGCCAACACGGGCGGCGCAAAGCGTGCGGACATCAGGCGCCGCGCGTGGCCCGGCGGCGCTCGATTTCGAGTTCCAGCGACTGCACCACCTCCGACAGCGGCATGCTGCTGGAGTCCACGTGCACCGCGTCCTCTGCGGGCTTCAGGGGCGCCACCTCACGACCGGAGTCCGCGGCGTCGCGGCGCGTCTGGTCCTGGAGGACGCCCTCCAGGCTGCTGTCCACGCCCTTCTGGAACAGCTCCTCGAAGCGGCGGCGCGCACGCACTTCCGGGTTCGCCTGGAGGAAGAACTTCACGTCCGCGTCCGGGAACACCACCGTGCCGATATCCCGGCCCTCCAGGATGGCACCCGACGATGCCTCCAGGGCCAGCCGCCGCTGGAGCGCCAGCAGCCCCGCGCGCACCACCGGCCGCCCGGACACCTGCGACGCGCCCATGGAGATGGGCGGCGTGCGGATCTCCGACGACACGTCCTCGCCGCCCAGGAAGACGTGGTTCTCCTCGCCCACCACCTGGAAGTGGATGCGCACGCGCCCGAGCAGCTCGCCCAGCTTCGCGTCGTCGTCGAACGCGATGCCCTCGCGCGAGGCCATCAGCGCTACGCAGCGGTAGATGGCTCCGGTGTCCACCAGCGCGAACTCCAGTCGCCTCGCGAGCAGCTTGGACACGGAGGACTTGCCCGCTCCGGCCGGCCCGTCGATGGCGACGATGAACGGACGCGTGCTCATGACAGGACCTCCTTCAGCGCCGCCACGCACCGGGCATTCTCCTCCGGAGAACCCACGGAGATGCGCAGGCAATTCGGGTGGCCGTTGCCCGCCATGGGCCGCACGATGACGCCCCGGCGCAAGAGCTGCTCGTACACCTCGGCGGACGGACGGTGGCAGTCCACGAAGACGAAGTTCGCGTGGCTGTCCGTCAGCGTGAGCCCCAGCTTCGGCAGCTCCTCTCCGTAGAAGCGCAGGCCCACGCGGTTGTTCTCACGCGTGTGCTTCACGTGCTCCATGTCCTCCAGCGCCGCCATGCCCGCCGCCTGCGCCACCGTCGTCAGGTTGAACGGCATGCGCGTGCGGTGCACGTAGCCCGCGAGCTTCGCGTCCATCACCGCGCTGCCCAGCCGGATGCCGGCCAGCCCGTGGATCTTGCTGAAGGTGCGCAGCCCCACCAGGTTCGGGTACGCGTGGAACAGCTCCACGGCGCTCGCGTAGTCGGGCCAGTCCACGAACTCCGCGTAGGCCTCGTCGTGGACGACGAGCACGTCCTTCGGCACCGCCGCCAGGAACTTCTCCAGGTCCTTGCGCCCGAACGTGGTGCCCGTGGGGTTGTCCGGGTTGGCCAGGAACACCATGCGCGTGCGCGGCGTGACGGCGCGGGCCATGGCCTCCAGGTCGTACCGGAAGCCCTCGCGCATGGGCACCTCCACGAACGCACGGCCATGCGCCTGCGCGGAGATGCGGTACGCGGGGAACGAGCCCTTGCACAGGAGGATCTCCTCCTCGGGCGTCGTGAACGTGCGCATCAACAGCTCGATGAGCTCGTTGGAGCCGCTGCCCAGCACCACTTCCTCCGGCTTCACGCCCAGGTGCGCGGCCAGCTTGCGCACCAGGTGGAAGCTGGTGGCGTCCGGGTACAGGTGCACCTGCGCGGCGGCGTTGCGCATGGCCTCCACCGCGCGGGGCGACGGGCCCAGCGGGTTCTCGTTGGAGGCCAGCTTGATGACGCCTTTGAGGCCGTACTCCCGCTCGGTCTCCTCGATGGGCTTGCCCGGAACGTAGGCCTTGAGCGTCTCGACGTAGGGAGGAACGAGCGGTCGCATGAAGTGTGAACCTCTACTTGCCGGAGTACATGCCGAGTGCGCGGAACTTGTCGTAGCGGTCGCGCACCAGCGCGTCCGGATTCAGCTCCGCCAGCTGGCCCAGGTGCTTGCGCAGCGTCTTGCCCAGCGCTTCCGCCGCCTTGGCCGGGTCGCGGTGCGCGCCGCCCGGAGGCTCCGGAATCACCTCGTCGATGATCTTCATCTCCAGCAGGTCCGGCGCCGTGGGGCGCATCGCGTCCGCGGCCTTGTCCGCCTTGGTCGCGTCGCGGAAGAGGATGGAGGCGCAGCCCTCCGGGGAGATGACCGAGTAGACGCTGTTCTGGAACATCAGCACGCGGTTGCCCACGCCGATGGCCAGCGCGCCGCCGGAGCCGCCCTCACCCACCACGGTGGAGATGATGGGCACGCGCAGCCGGCTCATGACCTCCAGGTTCATGGCGATGGCCTCCGCCTGGCCGCGCTCCTCCGCGCCGATGCCCGGGTATGCGCCCGGCGTGTCCACGAAGGTGAGGATGGGCTTCTCCATCCGCTCGGCCAGCTCCATCAGCCTGCGCGCCTTGCGGTAGCCCTCCGGGCGCGGCATGCCGAAGTTGCGCGCCATGTTCTCCTTGGTGTTGCGCCCCTTCTGATGGCCGATGAGCATCACCGTCTTGCCATCGAAGCGCGCGAAGCCGCCGACGATGGACGGGTCCTCGCCGAAGTGCCGGTCGCCGCACATCTCGAAGAAGTCCGTGAAGAGGTAGTGGACGTAGTCCAGGAAGTACGGGCGCGCGCTGTGGCGCGACAGCTGCACCACCTGCCAGCGGGTCAGGTCGCTGAAGATCTCCGTCTGGAGCTTCTTCGCCTTCTTCTCCAGCTTGGAGATTTCGGAGGAGAAATCCACGGTGCCGCTGGTGGAGAGGACCTTCAGCTCCTCGATCTTCTTTTCCAGCTCGATGAGCGGGCGCTCGAAGTCGAGCGCGTAGCCAATGCCGGTTGCCATGGCGCCGAACTAGCACCAGGGTTCAGGCCTTTCAACGCGCAAGCGGTTACGCACCCCCTGGAATGTCCGGGAGGTCCGCCCGTCTGGAGCCACATGGTCCTCGCCCTCTCCCTGCTGGCCCTGACGCTGTCCGCCGCTCCGGCCGCGCCTCCTTCCGGCCGGGCCCTCAACACGCAGGGGTTCCGGCTGTACCAGTCCGGCCGTTATCCAGAGGCCCTGGAGAAGTTCCAGGCCGCTGCCCAGGCCACGCCGGACTACGCCCTGGCCCACTACAACGCCGCCGCCACCCTGGGCCTCCTGCGCAAGCAGGGCAAGGTGTGCGAGTACAGCGCCCACCGCGACGTCATCGTGGAGAAGCTGGCCACCGCAGTGCGCCTGGACGCGCGCCGTCTCCAGCGGGCGAAGGAGGACCGGGACCTGGACGTCATCCGGGACACGCTCGGCTGGCAGAAGCTGCTGGGGCGCACGCCCCAGAAGGAGGCCGACGTGCCGACCCTCCTGCGGGCGGTGTCCTGGTACGGCCCCGGCGTGGGCGTCTACGGCACCGTCCGTGCCCTGAAGTTCCAGGACGGGGGCCGCGTGGAGCTGTGGAAGCGGGACGTGGACGACTCCGGCACGCCCCGCGAGTCCCGGACCCCGGGCACGTACACCGTCAAGGGCCGCACGGTGGAGGTGAAGCTCCCCAACGCCGCGCCCGTCACCGGCACCCTCAGCGAGGCGGGCGCCCTCACCTTCCCGGAACCCCTGGGCGGCTTCACCGACAGCCCGTCGGAGTGCGACGCCTGAGCTGAAGTGACGTCCCGTGCACGCCTACCCGCGTCCAGGGGACACCGCCCTGGCGCGCCTGCCTGCCGGTGAGCACCTTCCTCCCGTAGCCGAGGGGGAAGCCGTGCACAGACTCAACGCCAGACACTGGGGGCTGGCCGCCATCATCGCGGTCGCGCCCTTCGTCCTCGCCTTCGTACTGGGAGCCTCGGCGCCCCAGCTGCTGGAGCCGGTGCTCGGCACGCCGGTGGGTGGGCTGAGCTGGGGACTGGCCGCGGTGCTGGGGCTCGTGGGCGGCGCCCTCTTCGCGCGCATCCTCGCGGCCCTGCAGCGTCCGCGCATCCAGGCGTCGCCGGTGCTGCGCGTACTGGGCACGGTGGGCGGCGCCAGCGCGGTGGTGACCCTGTGCATCGTGCCAGCGGTGGCGCTGATGCTCCTGGGGCCGGGCTGGGTGCTCCATCAGCACCTTCAGGTGCCGGCGGCCCCGACGGTGCGCTCACTGGAAGCGACCGCCGTGGACCTGCTGGGACAGGCGCGCCGGGCGAATCCCCACCGGCTGCCGCTGTCCCTGCTCCTGCCGGGCCCCCACTGAGGAGCCCGGCGCGGCCAATGCTCAGGCCGCCTTGATCTTCGCCGGCGGCGCGGACAGCGCGTACCAGGCAGTGCGGAACGCCTTCAGCTCGCGCAGCCCCGCGGGGTGACGGCCCAGCGCGGGCGCCATCGTCACGGGCAGGCCAATCTTCTTCTCCATGGCCTTGGCCGCGTTCAGCTCCAGCTTGCGGCGGTTCTCGCACTTCTCGCAGGTGGACTTGGGGCCCACGCGGTTGACGAGCACCCGCTCCACCTGGAGCTTGCGCTCCTTGAGGTACTCCACCAGCCGCTCCGTGCGGGTCGACGCCAGGTCCTCACCGCGCGTGACGACCACGAAGCGCGACTCGCTGGGGGACGCCAGCGCGTCCTCGAAGCGCTTCACGTGCTTGAGCATCGCCGCCAGGTCATCCGCCAGCTCGCCCAGGCCCTTGGCGCGGTGCTTGTTGAGGATGCCGTGCAGCGCGCCCAGCCACGTCTTCGCCGTATCCGCCAGCTCCACCACGCGCACGTTCGTCACCTGCGGCGACGAGTCCACCACGATGCGCTTGAACCGCTCCTGCACCAGCGCGTCCGTCAGCACGGACATGGCCGCCAGCTCGTCGATGCCCGGGGGCGCGCACTCCAGCAGGTTGCGCAGGTAGAGCAGGTCCGCCGGCACGTCGTTGCCCGCCTTGGGCGCGCCCTCGAAGGCCTTCTCCGCCTTCTCCTTCAGCCGCTTGCGCAGGGCATTGAACCAACCCGCCATGTCCAGCTCGCGCGCGTACAGGCCCTTGGTGCCCTTCACCTGCGTCTCGGTGTCCGTCAGGCGGCTCTGCAGCACGTCCGACAGCGAGTGCGCGGGATCCGTGGAGATGAGGAGCACCGGCCCCTCCTTCTCCGTCAGCGTCACCGCCGCGGCGGCCGCGCAGGAGGACTTGCCCACCCCACCCTGCCCCACGAAGAAGATGAGCCGCGTGG
>NZ_RAWR01000191.1:0-21063 GCF_003986945.1 Corallococcus sp. AB018
CACCCCGCCCGTGACCTGGAGGAGCTGGGCGCCCGCCTCGGTGAGCTCATGCCTCTCCATGGTGCCCACCCACGAGATGTAGGTCAGGACGGCCATCCCCCCGCCCGAAATCACGGTGCACCCCCCGGACCACGCCAGCGCACGCCGCTGCCCTTCCGCGCGGGCGTCCAGATGGGCAAGGACCTCCATGTCCTCGAGCAGGTCCGGCACCGGCGCGCGGGACTGGTAGCGGAAGACTTCGTGGAAGCGGCTGATGTTGACCGCCAAGGCGGTGGACTCCCTGCGATGCCCGTCGGGCGGACCCGTGCGCGAGCGTAGGGGCCTCCGGGCCGTCCCACCAGGGGTGAACCGCCGGCCATGCAGGCAAGCCGAGCGCCGGGAAGGCGGGGACGTTAGGTAGGATGGGCGGCCCCAACGGCATGGAGCGCGAGGTGGACCGTGGATGAAGTGAGCCGGAGGGCAGCGCTGAAGCTCATCGCGGCGGCGGGTGTCACCACCGTCGCGGGGTGTTCACGCGGCTCGGGAAAGGCAGAGGAGTCGAAGATGAGTCAGCAGGCGCAGCAACCGGAAGCCGTGGTCCGCGTGGATCCGCTCGGGCCGTCCCCCACCCCGTGGCGGACGCCGGATCCGTTCCTCTTCTGCGTGCACCATGACGACCGCTACCCCCAGGGCAACGAGAAGCTGGGGCCCCAGGCATCGCTCGCGGGCCGGGACATCGGCCAGGACTTCGCGGGGCGGGACGGCTGGAACATGTACCACGGCACCGTGGTGCCGGGCTTCCCGCAGCACCCGCACCGGGGCTTCGAGACGGTGACCATCGTGCGCAACGGGCTGCTGGACCACTCGGACTCGCTGGGCGCGGCGGCGCGCTTCGGCGGGGGCGACGTGCAGTGGCTCACCGCGGGCGGCGGCATCAACCACTCGGAGATGTTCCCGCTGCTCAAGCAGGACCAGGGCAACCACATCGAGCTGTTTCAAATCTGGCTCAACCTGCCGCGCGCCAACAAGATGGTGCCCGCGCACTTCTCCATGCTGTGGAACAACGTCATCCCGCGCCACGTGGCGAAGGACGACGCGGGCCGCGCCACGAACATCACCGTGGTGGCGGGCAACCTGGGTGACATCCAGGCGCCTCCGTCGCCGCCCAAGTCCTGGGCCGCGAACGCGGACGCGGACGTGGCCATCTGGACGCTGAAGATGGAGCCGGGTGCGCGCTGGACGCTGCCGGCCGCGAAGCGCGGCACGAACCGGATGCTCTACTTCTTCCTGGGCGCTGGGATGAAGGTCGGCGGCCGGGCGGTGCCGGCGCGCAACGCCATCGAGCTGCGCGCGGACGTGGACGTGGTGCTGGAGAACGGCCCGGAGACGGCGGAGCTGCTGCTGCTCCAGGGGCGGCCCATTGGCGAGCCGGTCGTGCAGTACGGCCCGTTCGTGATGAATTCGCGGCAGGAGATTCAGCAGGCCTTCGCGGACTACCAGCGCACGGGCTTCGGCGGCTGGCCCTGGCCCAGCCACGACCCGGTGCACGCGCGAGAAGAAGGCCGCTTCGCGCGGCACGCGGACGGCAACGTGGAGCGGCCGGCCTGATCAAGGCTTCTTCGCGTCGGCGCCCTCCCACTCGAAGCTCAGGGAGGGCGCCTTGGCGCTCCTGGCGTCCTTCATGAGGAAGCCCTCCTGGCGCGTGCGGGCGCGCTCCAGGGCGGGCTTCAGCGCTTCGGGGATGGGCAGCAGCACGCCCACCACGAACATGTTCCCGCGGCAGGACTCGTTGTCGTAGGCGAACGCGATGCGCACGGCGACCTTGTCGCCTTCGACGTGGTGGAAGGCGACCGAGCGCTTCACGTTGTCCAGGCCGGAGGAGTTGAAGCCCACGCAGTCCTCGCCGGGCTTCAGGATCTCCATCAGGCCCGCCACGGTCTTCGCGTCGTTGAAGGCCTTCGCGTCGTCGATGTGCTCCTTCACGAAGCTGTCGGCCTTGAGGGCCTGGAGGACGTCCTTCTCCGGGAACACGTCCAGCAGGTTGAAGGCGCCGTGCTCCTTCGTCACGTCCCAGGTGACGTAGCCGGAGTGCGCGTATGGGTGGGCGCCGCCGGTGTAGCCGGAGCTGGACTCCTCGTAGCTCGCCCAGGGCCCCACGACCGACAGCACCTTGAAGGAGTGGTAGGCCTCCCAGTCGGACATGTCCCGGGTCTCCTCCGGGTCGGGCTTCAGGTCCTCCAGGAAGCCCTTCTTGCGGGACAGGAGGCCGAAGACCTCCTTGCCACCGCGCAGGGCGCGCAGGTCCTTCGAGGACATCTCGAACGTCACATCGGAGCCAGTGACCTTCCACGTGAGCGGCTGGGACTTGGGAGCGGGCGCGGCCGTGAACAGCGCCACCATCACCACGGAGCTCATGAGCATGCGCGCCATCCTGCCCGAACTCCGGACCGCCCGGTTTGCCGCCGGCCCGCCGTCGCGGTAGCACCCTTCCGTGGCCTCCTCTGGAATCGTCTACGCGTCCTTCGACCGCTTCCCCGCGCCCAAGGGCGCCGCCGTGCACATCCGCGCCTTCGTGGAGGCCCTGGGCGCCGCGTTTGGCCCGGTGGACCTCGTGGCCATCGGCGACGCGCCGGGCGCTCCCCCGCCTGCCCTGGGTCCCCACATCACCTACCACCCGCTGGGTGCCCGCGGGAAAGACCTGGTCGCCCAGGCGCTGACGTTCCGCTCGCACCTGGGTGCGTGGTGGAGGGGTCGGCCGCGCGCGAAGGCCGTCCACGTCCGCTCCATCTTCGAGGGCTACCCCATCGCCCGGCGCAAGGCCGCCCTCACCGACGCGCTCGTCTACGAGGTCAACGGCCTGCCCTCCATCGAGCTCAAGTACCACCATCCCGATGTCTCCGATGACGTGGAGCTGATGCGCAAGCTGCTCGCGCAGGAAGAGGCCTGCCTCCAGGCCGCGGACCTCCTCGTCACGCCCAGCGCCGTCACCGCCGAGCACCTGCTCTCACGCGGCGCGGATCCAAAGCGCCTGCGCGTCATCCCCAACGGCGTGGACCTGGACGTGTTCCGCTACGCACCTCCACGCCCCCCCGAAGCCGGCCGTCCCGTGCGCCTGCTCTACAGCGGCACCATGACCGCGTGGCAGGGCGTGCACCACGCCATCGAGGCCTGCCGCATCCTGCGCCGCGACCTGCCCGTGACCCTCACCCTCGTGGGCCCTCTGCGCAAGCACGCGCGCCGCGCCCTCCTGGACCGGTGCGGAGACCTCGTGCTCCAGGGCGCCGTTGAAATCCTCGAACCCCTGCCCCAGGAAGAGCTCGCCCGGCTGCACCACGCCTGCGACGTCGTGCTCGTGCCGCTGCCCGTGAACGACCGCAACTGCGTGCAGGGCTGCTGCCCCCTGAAGCTCATCGAAGCCATGGCCACCGGCACGCCCGTCGTCGTCAGCGACCTGCCCGTGGTGCGCGCGCTCGCGGAGGCCACCGAGGCCTACCGCGTCCGCCCCGGCTCGCCCAAGGCCATCGCCGAGGCCGTGAAGGACCTCATCGCCCATCCCGCCCTCGTCGCCGCCATGAGCGCCAACGCCCGAGCCCGCGTGGAGCGCGACTTCCCGTGGGGCCGCGCGCAGGAGGCGCTCGTGAACGCCTACTCGGACGACCTGGGCATCGCGCGAGTCAGCACGCGCGACAACACCGCCGCCTCCGCGTCCGCCTGAAAGCCCGCCTTGATTCGCGCGCGCGCCGCGGCCCCCAGCGCCGCGCGCTTCGCCTCGGGCATCCCCAGCACGTCCAGGCACGCCTGCCCCAGGTGGTTGAGCAGCGCCTTCTCCACGATGAAGCCATTCACCCCGGACTCCACCGCCTCCGGGATACCGCCCGCGTCGCTGGCGATGACCGGCCGCGCGCACGCCATCGCCTCCAGCAGCGCGTTGGGCATGCCCTCCCACAACGACGGCTGCAGATACACGTCACACAGCCGCAGGTGCTCCGCGATGAACTCCGGGGACTCCAGCGCGCCGGAGATGATGATGCGCGCCGCGTCCTCCGGATGCTCCGCCCGGTAGGCCACCAGGTGCTCCGCGTCCCGGGCGCGCACCTCGCCAATCACCAGCAGGCACGCGGGCCGCACGCGCCGCACCTCCGTGAGCGCGGACAAGAGGAACGGCAGCCCCTTCTTGTGGCGCAGCTCTCCAGAGAAGCCGAGCACCGCCTCGCCCGGCTGGATGCCCAATCGCTCGCGCAGGGCCGCGTCCGCCGGTCCCGGTGAGAACAGCGCCGTGTCCACCGCGTTGGGGATGACCTCCACGCCCGGGTCGCGGCCCAGCAGCATCGCCATCTTCCGGCCCAGGTCCGCGGACGCGGCGGTGAGCACGTCCGCCCGCTGAATCGTCCAGAGCAGGCGGGCGAAGTCCCCCGGCGGGAACATCAGCTGATCCACGTCATTGCCCCGCGCGCTGAGGATGGACCGCAGCCCCGCGCTCTGCGCGAACACCACCGCGAGGAAGCCCGGCGGGTACAGGTAGTGCCCCCACACCAGGTCATACTTCCGCCGCGAGTGCAGGTGGCCGAGCACATCGAGCGTGTGCTGCATGGACAGGTCCGCGCTGCCGAACAACCCCATCCGGTGCAGCGTGACGCCCTTCGCGAACGGCGACACGTCCCCCGCGTCCGGCACCGTCTCCAGCGCTCCGGGCTGCGCCGTGCGGGTCCAGGCCACCACGTCCACGCGTGCGCCCAGCCGCACGAGCGAGCCCGCGGTGCGCGCCCCGCTGCGCGCGAGCCCTCCGATGTCAGGGGGAAAGCGCTCGGCGAGGAGGAGGACGCGGGGACCGGAAGCCATGCCCTCAATCTACCCGTCCGCACGCGCCGGCGAGCGGGGAACCGCGAGGGATGAAAGGCGGAAGGCGTCCCGTTGCAACGCGCAATCCATGACGCAACCCCCGCCTGAAACCCTCGCCCCGGACGCCGCCCCCTCCACCACTGGAGCCAGGGGCCTCCTTGCCTCCCTGTGGCTGGCGGTGAAGGGATCCACCGAGGACCTGGCCACCGGGCCCGTGGATCGCGCCTTCCTGCTGCTGTCCGTGCCCATGGTGCTGGAGATGGTGATGGAGTCCGTCTTCGCCCTGGTGGACGTGCTCTTCGTGTCGCGCCTGGGCGCGGACGCCATCGCCACCGTGGGCCTCACCGAGTCCATGCTCACGCTCCTCCAGACGCTGCCGCTGGGTCTGTCCATCGGCGCCACCGCGCTCATCGCGCGCCGCATCGGGCAGAAGGATCCGGAGCGCGCCGCGAGCACCGCGGTGCAGGCCCTGGGCCTGGGACTCGCGCTGGCCGTGCCGCTGGCGTTCGCGGGCAGCTTCTTCGCGCGCCCGCTGCTCATGGCCCTGGGCGCCGCGCCCGGTGTGGTGGAGCACGGCGCGGGCTACACGCGGCTGATGCTGGCCAGCTATCCCATCATCATGCTGCTGTTCCTCATCAGCGCCATCCTGCGCGGCGCGGGGGACGCGGCCACGTCCATGCGCGCGCTGTGGCTGGCCAACTCCGTGAACATCGTGCTCGCGCCGCTGTTCATCTTCGGCCTGGGCCCCGTGCCCGCGCTGGGTGTCACCGGCGCCGCGCTGGCCACCACCGTGGGGCGCTCCACCGGCGTGCTGTATCAGGTGTACCGCCTGCTCAAGGGCAGCGGGCGTCTGGAATTGCGCCGCCGCCACCTGCGCGTGGACGTGTCCACGCTGCGCTCGCTGCTGAAGCTGTCAGGAGGCGCCACGCTCCAGTCGCTGTTGGGCATGTCCAGCTGGCTGGTGCTGATGCGCATCGTGGCCACCTTCGGCAGCACCGCGCTCGCGGGCTACACGCTGGCCATGCGCATCCTGCTCTTCGCGCAGCAGCCGTCATGGGGCCTGTCCCACGCGGCGGGCACGCTGGTGGGTCAGAGCCTGGGCGCGGGCGACACCGACCGCGCGGAGCGGGCCGCGTGGCGCGCCAGCTTCTACACGCTCGCGTTCCTGGGCGTGGTGGCGGTGGGCTTCCTCCTCTTCGCGGAGCCCCTCATCCACCGCTTCACCTCCGAGCCGGAGGTGGGCCTGCACGCCGTGCGCTGCCTGCGCATCGTCAGCTGCAGCCTGGCCCTCTACGCCTTCGTCACCGTGCTGCCCCACGCCTTCAACGGCGCGGGCGACACCACCACCCCCACAGTGGTGAACGCACTCTTCTCCTGGGGCCTCCAGCTGCCGCTCGCGTGGATCCTCTCCCATCCGTTGGGCCTGGGTCCCTCGGGCGCATTCATCGCCATCGCCGTCACGTATGGAGCGCTCGGCCTGGCGAGCGCCGCCCTCTTCCGGCGCGGCGGGTGGAAGCTGCGGCACGTCTGAGACCGTCCTCCATCAGCCGACAGTGGCCACGGCCTGGGGGCTGAGTTGAAAGCCTCCAGGCATGTGGAGACCTTCCCGAAACTCTCACGGCGAATGGGCACCTCCGGTGCCTCCAACCTCGGGGGCGCCAGTCACCCTGGGGCGCTTCCGAAGTGTCGCCGCGAGAGCACGGGGCACAACGGCGGGGAGGGGCTTCACACATGGCGGGCAACGAGCGGTTGGGCGTGGCGGTGGTGGGACTGGGCGGCGCGGTGGCGACCACGGCGGTGGCGGGCATGGAGCTCCTGCGCCGGGGACGGGTGGACACGCGGGGCCTGCCTCTGGCGGACGCCAAGGGCCTGGGGATGGTGGAGTACGGCGAGCTGACCTTCGGCGGCTGGGACCTGTTCGAAGACGACC
Organism: Corallococcus sp. AB018; assembly: GCF_003986945.1. Taxonomy (NCBI): domain Bacteria; kingdom Pseudomonadati; phylum Myxococcota; class Myxococcia; order Myxococcales; family Myxococcaceae; genus Corallococcus; species Corallococcus sp. AB018. The sequence continues at coordinate 6,749 of NZ_RAWR01000191.1, forward strand.
TGGCGCACGCGGCGCGCAACCACGCGGTGCTGACGGAGGCGCAGCTGGAGGCGGTGGCGCCCACGCTGGGCCGCATGCGGCCGTGGCCCGCGGCCTCCAACGCGAAGTTCTGCAAGAACGTCGTCGGCACCGCGGAGAAGAAGGCGCGCACCCTGCGCGAACAGGTGCGGGCCATCCGCGACGACCTGGCCCGCTTCAAGCAACGTGAGCAGCTGGAGCGCGTGGTGGTGGTGAACCTGGCCTCCACGGAGAAGGCCGTGGACCTCACCCGTCCGGAGTTCGCCACGCCGGAGGCCTTCGAGAAGGCCCTGGACGCGAACGACCCGGACATCGGCCCCGCGATGCTCTACGCGTACGCGGCCATCGTGGACGGCATCCCGTTCGCCAACTTCACGCCCAGCGTCGCCGCGGACGTGCCCGCGCTGCTCCTGCTGGCGAAGCGCACCGGCGCGCCCGTCGCGGGCAAGGACGGCAAGACGGGGCAGACGCTGCTCAAGACGGTGCTCGCGCCCGCGCTGCGCGACCGCGCGCTGCACGTGGACGGCTGGTACTCCACCAACATCCTGGGCAACCGCGACGGAGAGGCCCTCAACGACCCGGCGTCGAAGCAGAACAAGCTCGACACCAAGGGCGCCGCGCTGGACAGCATCCTTGGCTACAAGGTCCAGGACCACGTCGTTCAAATCCAGTACTACCGCCCGCGAGGGGACAACAAGGAGGCCTGGGACAACATCGACGTGACGGGCTTCCTGGGGCAGCCCATGCAGTTGAAGCTCAACTTCCTCTGCAAGGACTCCATCCTCGCCGCGCCGCTCGTCGTGGAGCTGGCGCGCACGCTGGACCTGGCGAAGCGCCGGGGCGAGTGCGGCGTCATCGACGCGCTGGGCTGTTTCTTCAAGGCCCCCATGTCGCAGGACGGCGAGCCCGTGGAGCACGCCATGGCGGAGCAGCAGCGCCGCTTGATGACATGGCTGTCCAAGGGCAGCGCGCGGCAGGTGGAGCGCCTTCCGGAACGCATCAGGGGTTGAACCATGAACGCACCCGCGCGTGACACGGCGTCCCCTGGCCGTTTGGCGGAGCTCCGCCCGCTCCTGTCGGAGCTGATGGACCTCAAGCGCATCCGCACCCCGGACCATCCGGACGGTCTGGCGGCGCACGGTTTCCGCCGGGCCTGGGCCGCGCTGGCCTCCGGCATGGACCCACGCATCGTGGCGCTGCAGGAGACGGCGCGCGCGTTGGCGGCGGTGCGGCTGGGCGGCCTGGACATGGCCGTCCTCCAGCGGGCGGGGCTGTCCCCGCTGGACGCGACGCGGGTGCTGCACCGGGGCCTGGAGGCGATGACCGGGCCGCTGGCCCCCGGCCTGCGGGAGCGGCTGTCCGTGGCGCTCTCGCAGACACCGGAGGAGGCATGTCACGTGCCGCCGCCCCTGTTCGTCGACCGGCTGGTGCGTCAACCCCGCGCCGGGGCCACGTTCCCCGGCCGGCCGCGCATCCTCGTGTCACCGCAGGAGGGCCACGCGGACCACTGCTACGCGGTGGCGGTGGGCGCGGTGCTCGTCGCGCCCTGCTTCAGCGCATCCCCTGCCCTGCCCTTCGTGGCGGGGCTCTCGCACCACCTCTTCAACGCGGTGCTGCCGGACGCGGGCTACTGCGGGGAGGCGCTGCTGGGGGACCTGCTGGAGCCCGTCATGAAGCGCCTCACGGAGAAGGCCCTGTCCTCGCTGCCGGAGCGGCTGGCTGGTGTCGTGCGGCAGGCGCTGGCGCTCACCGGCAACGTGGACTCGGCGGAGGCGCGCGCCTTCAACGCCGCGGACGCACTGGACCGGGTGCTGGAGCTGGAGGCCCACGCTCGAGCGGCGGGCTTCACCCTGCGCCACGCGATGGAGGACCTGGAGCTGATCCACCCCGGCCCGCTCCAGACGTTCGGCAACGGCGTCCTGCGCGACGCGGCGGTGTGGCCATGAGCCAGCGGCGGTTCCTGAACCTTCCCAACAGGCGGTGACCATGTTCGAGGCGAAGCCGAGGCCCCGGAGGCTGGGCTGGGCGGTGGTGGGCTGTGGCTGGGTGGCACGGGACTACGTCATCCCTGCGCTCCAGGGCGCGAGCAACGCGCGGCTGGTGGCCCTGTGCGACGCGAACGCGGAGGCGCTGATGCGCATCCCGGCGGACGACGTGAATCGCTACACCGAGCTGGGGTCGGTGCTGGCGGACAAGGACGTGCAGGCCGTCTACATCGCCACGCCCAACCACCTGCACGCGGCGATGACGGAGGTGTGCGCGGCGGCGGGAAAGCATGTGCTGTGCGAGAAGCCCATGGCGGTCACGCCGCGCGACGGCCTGCGCATGGTCTCCGCGTGCCAGCGCGCGGGCGTGCACTACGCCACCGCGTTCGACCAGCGCCACCACGCGGCGCACCGCAAGCTGCGCATGCTGGTGAAGGAGGGCGTGCTGGGCACCGTCACCCAGGCGCGCATCCACTACGCCTGCTGGCTGCCCGAGGACTGGACGCCGGACAACTGGCGCATCGACCCGGAGCAGGCCGGCGGCGGCGCGATGATCGACCTGGCACCGCACGGCCTGGACCTGCTGGAGGTGGTGCTGGGCGACGAGTGGGAGTCGCTCACCGCCATGACGCAGCGGCGCGTGCACTGCTACGCCGTGGACGACGGCGCGGTGCTGATGGGCCAGTTCAAGAGCGGCGCGCTGGGCCTGTTGCAGGTGGCCTACAACTGCCCGGACGCGTACCCCCGGCGCACGCTGGAGCTCATCGGCACCCGGGCGCGAGCGCTGGCCTACAAGACGATGGGCCAGACACCCGGCGGCTCCCTGTCGCTCATCGACGCGAAGACGGGAGAGGAGACATGGGTCCCCCTCTCGCCGGAAGAGGACCGGAGCCCCTTCCTCCACCAGCTGGAGGTCTTCTCCACGTGCGTGCTGGAGGGGCGTCCACAGCCGTTCGCGCCAGAGCGCGACGTGCGGTTGGTGGGGCTGCTGACGCAGGCGACGCAGGCCGGAAAGGCTTTTCCGCCATGCCACTGACCCGCTACGCCTGCACCCACTGCGGCACGTGGCAGCCGGGCTTCCCGAGCGAGCGGCCCACGGGCTGTCCCACGTGCCTGGACGTGCGCAACGCGCTGCCGCGCGACGGCTGGGACTTCCAGACGGCGGGCCAGGTGTCGGAGCGGCTCACCACGCGCTGGGAGGAGGCGCTGCCCGGCATCTGGGGCTTCACGTGCACGCCGCCCTTCGGCCTGGGCTCCACGGGGTGGCTGTTGCGCAGACCCGAGGGCAACGTCTGCTTCGAGGGCGCGCCCTGGTACTCGCGGCCCGCGCTGGAGTTCATCGAGGTGATGGGCGGCCTCCAGGTGCTGTCCGCGTCGCACCCGCACGGCTTCGGGGCGCTGTGGCAGTTGCAGGAGCACTTCGACCCGCTGCTCGTGCTGCACCGGGACGCGGTCCAGTACAGCAAGGCCTTCCAGGTGCGCTGGCCGGTGGATGACGAGCATGAGCTGGCGCCGGGCCTGACGTTGCATTGCGTGGGCGGCCACTACGAGGGCCAGACGGTGCTGTACGACGCGCGCACCCGTTCACTGTTCTGCGGCGACGCGCTGAAGGTGGACCTGGACGCGCGAGGCAGGCCCACGGGCCTGTCGTGCCACAAGGGCTTCCACTCCGCGATTCCGCTGAGCCACGGCGAGCTGCGCCGCTACCGCGCGGTGCTCAAGCAGCTCCCGTTCGAGAACGTCTTCACCCCGTTCGAGTTCGCGCGAGGCGTCACCCGCGAGCACGCGCTGGCGCTGTTCGACCGGCTGCTCTCGGGCATGCCGCACACCCGTCCCCTGCCCTTGGAGGAACTGTCATGAGCATTGCCCGAGCCCTGGATGCGTATCACCACGCCATGTCCACCGGCGCCCTGCAGATGTTCCGCATCGACCCCATCGACCGGCTGGGAATTCCCGTGGCCTCCGCCAGTCTGGCGCTGGGGGGCGGTTCGAGCGCGGTGCTGCACGGCAACGGCTATGGCCGCACGGACGAAGAGGCGCGGGTGGGCGCGCTGGGCGAGCTGGTGGAGGAGACCTTCTGTGAGCTCGCGATGCACCGAATGCCGCGCGTGCACGGCAGCTACGAGGCGCTGGTGCGCGCGAGAGGTCCCACCGCGGTGGCGGATCCGCTCACGCTGGGGCTGCCCGCGGGCAGTCCGTATCAACCGGACCTGCCGCTCGTCTGGGTGGAGATGCAGCGGCTGTCCACGGGGGAGCGGGTGCTGGTGCCGGAGGAGTACGTCGCCATCCACCCCGGGCAATTGCAGGGGAGAACACCGCTCATCACACCCATCACCAACGGCCAGGGCGCGGGGCTGACGCGGCCCCAGGCGCTGGCGCACGGCCTGCTGGAGCTCATCCAGCGCGACGGCAACGGGCTGATGTACCGCGCCATGGACCAGGGCGTGGAGCTGGACCTGGAGGGCACGGACCTGGCGCCGGACGTGCGCGAGCTGCTGGAGCTCTACCGCCGCGCGGGCGTGGAGGTGATGGCGAAGCTGGCCAGCACGGACTTCGGCCTGGTGAACCTGTACGTGGTGGGCCGCGACCTGTCCGTGGGGGACCAGCCGCTGATGGTGACGGCGTGCGGAGAGGCGGCCGACCCGGACCGGGACCGGGCGCTGCGCAAGGCGCTGCTGGAGTACGCCTGTTCGCGCGCGCGCAAGGCGTTCATGCACGGGCCGCTGAGCCACGTGGCCCGGGTGGCGCCGCCGGAATACATGGACCGCTTCGTGCCGCGGGTGGACCTGGACGCGGAGGAGCCGCGCGCGCTGAACGCGATGGTGGAGTGGGCGCGGCTGCCAGCCTCGGCGCTGCGAGAGCTGACGGCGTGCACGCTGATGATCCGCCAGAAGGTGCGCTTCGAGGACCTGCCCCGTTCGCCCACCGTGGAGGACCCCTCGCTCCGGTGCGACCACGTGGTGAGGCAGCTGCACGCGGAGGGCTTCGACATCCTGGTCGCGGACCTGTCGCCGCCGGGCCGCCAGGTGCACGTGGTGAAGGCGCTGGTGCCGGGCCTGGAGGTGGAGACGATGACGTACAACCGCCTGGGCGAGCGCAACGTGGCGCGGCTCCTGGAGCGCAGGGACCCGCTGGTGGGCCTGGGAGCACCGCCGTCGGGAGCGCAGCCGGTGCGACTGACGCCGGACGCCGAGTCACGGCTGGGAGGCCCCGTCTGGTTCAACGTGCGGCTGGCGGAAGCGCGAGTGGGGAGGCTGTACGCGCTCTACCGGGAGCCGGACCGCCACGCGGTGCCGGCGGTGCTCGCGAGCCGCCGCTTCGGAGGGCAGTGAGCCATGGCCCTGCGCTTCGCATACAACACCAACGGCGTATCGAATCACCGCTTCGAGGACGCGCTGGGCCTCATCGCGGACAGTGGCTACGACGGCGTGGCGCTGACGCTGGACCACCACCACTTCGACCCGTTCGCGCCGGACTTCGAGCGGCGCACGGAACAGCTCGCCACTCGGCTGGAGCGGCTGGGCCTGGGGCTGGTGGTGGAGACGGGGGCGCGCTTCCTGCTGGACCCTCGGAGGAAGCACGAGCCCACGCTCATCACACCGGACGCGCAAGGCCGTGCGCGGCGGCTGGAGTTCCTGAAGCGCGCGGTGGACGTGTGCGGGACGTGCCGGGGGGAAGCGGTGTCCTTCTGGGCGGGAGTGCCACGTCCCGGAGTGACGGAGAAGGCCGCGTGGCCGTGGCTGGTGGACGGCGTGGCACGGCTGGCGGAGTACGCGGCGGCACGCGGCGTGGTGCTGGCGGTGGAGCCGGAGCCAGGGATGCTGGTGGAGACGGTGGACGATTGGCGTCAGTTGGAGACGCGGGTGCCCGGCGTGCGTCTGGCATTGGACGTGGGCCACCTGCTGGTGACGCAGGAGCGGACGCCCGCGGAAGCGGTGCGCGAGTTCGCGCAGGTGCTGGGCACGGTGGCGCTGGAGGACATGAAGCGCGGCGTGCATGAGCACCTGCCCTTTGGCGAAGGGGACGTGGACGTGCCGTCGGTGCTGCGCGAGCTGACACGCGCGGGCTGCGACCGGCTGGTGTGCGTGGAGCTGTCTCGGGACGCGCACCGGGCGCACGAGCTGGTGCCCTGGGCGCTGGAATGGTTGAGGAAGCGCCTGCCGACGGGCGCGGAGGTGGCGGCATGAACACCGTGAACGGGCTGCGAATCTGTTTCATCTCCCGGCGCTTCTTTCCGGCCATCTCAGGGATGAGCGTCTATGCGCTGAACCTGGTGCGGGAGCTGGTGGCGTGCGGGCACGACGTGACGATGGTGAGCCAGTACCGCAGCGACGCGGCAGGCATGGCGGTGTACGGGGGCGGGCCGCCACCGGGAATCCCAGGCGCGCACGTGCTGGGCTGCGAGTCGGTGGGCGAGCAGCGCATCAACCAGGGCCAGCCGGCGAGCTTCGAGCATGACCTGGAGGTGATGGTGAACACGGTGGTGCGCGAGCACCGTCGCCGTCCGTTCGACCTCATCCATGCGCAGTACGGCTATCCGTGCGGCCTGGCGGCGCTGCAGGCGGCAAGGCTGCTGGGATTGCCCAACGTCGTCTCCATCCAGGGTGGAGATGGGCACTGGGTGGGGACCTGCTGCGGGACGCACAAGCAGGCGATGCTCGCGGTGCTGGGCCACGCGGGGGCGCTGCTGATTGGGAGCAGGTCCTTCGCGCAAGAGGTGAGCGAGAACCACGGGACGCCGCTGGAGCGGTTCACCATCGTCCCCGGCGCCACGGACACGCTGCGCTTCCATCCGAGGAGTGAGTCGGCGGTGGGCGAAACGCGGGACGTGCCGGTGTGGCTGTACCACGGCCGGGTGGACGCTCGGAAAGGGGTGATGGAGCTGCTGGATGCCGTGCAGCGGCTGGTGGCTGACGGGCGGAGGTTCAAGCTGCGGGTGTCTGGGATTGGACCGGACCTGGAGGCGGTGCGAGCGAAGGTGGAGGCGGAGGGGCTCCACGGCGTGGTGGAGCTCACGGGGGCATCCCTCTACGCGAAGGCGCCGGACCTGTACCGGAGCGCGGACCTGTTCGTGTCCCCCACGTATTCAGAGGGGTTCTCCAACACGCTGTTGGAGGCGATGGCCTCCGGGCTGCCCATCGTGTCGACGCGAGCGGTGGGGGTGGTGGACTGCCTGGAGGACGGGCGGGACGCGCTGCTGGTGCCGCCAAAGGACAGCGCCGCGCTGGCGGAGGCGATGGGCCGGATGATGGACGACGCGCCGTTGCGCAAGCGGCTGGCGGCGACGGCGCTGCGCGAGGTGCGGGAGTTGTACTCGTGGCGTGCGGTGGGGCGGAGGATTCAAGGCGTCTACAGGAACCTGACAGGCACGCGGCCGGACACGCGGTGGACGCACCTCTACGACCCGGCGATGACGGAGGAGCGCGCGGACCACACGTGCCGCTTCCGGGCGGAGCCGCACCTCCTATGAGCACGGCCCTGTTCGTGTCGCCGCACCTGGACGACGTGGCCTTCTCCTGTGGAGGCACGTTGGCGGCGCTGAAGGCGAAGGGGTGGACGGTGGCGCTCGTCACCGTTTTCACGAAGTCGGTGCCGGGGCCGAAGGGCTTCGCGCTGCAATGTCAGACATCAAAGGGACTGGGGCCGGATGTGGACTACATGGCCCTGCGGAGGAAAGAGGACCGCGCCTTCGCGGTCTGCATGGGCGTGGACCAGGTGCGCTGGGGGGACCTGGAGGAAGCGCCGCACCGGGGCTACGCAAGCCCTGAAGCGCTGTTCCAGCCACCGCGAGCGGACGACGTCATCGAAGCGAAGGTGGCGAAGTGTTTGAAGCCGGTGTTGTGGGACCTGAAGCCGGACCGGGTCTTCGTGCCCCAGGCCCTGGGAAGCCACGTGGACCACGTGCACGTGGTGCGAGCAGTGAAGGGGCTGGGCATCCCAACGAACCGGATCCTCTACTACCGGGACACGCCGTACGCCGTGCGCCAACCGAAGGCCCACCCCGACCCCGCCGTGCCCCAGGGCCTGCACCCGCTGGCGGTGGACATCACGGAGCACCTGCCGAAGAAGGTGGAGGGCTGCGTCCGCTACGGCACGCAGCTGGGCTTCCAGTTCGGCGGAGTGGACGGCCTGGCGCGGACGCTCACGGCGTTCCACCGGATGGAAGCACAGACACGCGGTCAGTCCGGGGCGGCGGAGGTGTTCCTGACGGATGGGGTCAGCTAGGAAGCCGCAATGGGTGCAGAAGGCCCGCGGCATCGAGCACTTGTTGAACCTCCGAAGCCAGCGCGACGTGTTCCGGGTTCGTCACCGTGAACCGCTCCGGAGTGAGGACCACGAGGGTTCCCAGGTCGCCCACGGGCTCGACGCGTACGGGGGCGGGGAGCGGGGGCACGGTCCCTCTCTGGCGGGAGAAGTACATCACCCAGCCAGGAAGTGTTCCCATCTTGGGCCGTGAGGACAGGCTCCCATAATGATCACTCGAGGTGGCGAAACCAAACTCAGGATCCCAAGCAAGCGCCATCTCCCGAACCACTTGGGAAAGCACGGCCGCGGTCAAGATGCGTTCTGAGAGTGGCCCCTCCTCGGGTGGGGACAGGACACAGGTAGAAGGAGTCCAGGGATCCGCGGAGCCACATGTCCCAGTGACACTCGCCGTTTCATCGGGCCGAGCCCCCGCCCAGAGCCAGTACTGGAAGGCATCTCCCAGCCGGCGGTCCTTCCTGCTGAAGTGCTTGCGCAGCGAATCCACGTCCGTAGCGACCTGCTTTTGAGACGCTTCCTCGAAGGAGTTCGCTGTTTCGCACCAGCGGTTCCATGTCGGTTCGATGCGGGCCAGGAACTGGAAGAAGGCTGAGGCACGCTGAGCGCACTGCTCCGCGGATTCGCTACGTCCCAGCCAATACGCACCTGCAAAATAGGATTCCATCATGGAGGGGGGACTTTGACTGGACGTAGGACGACTTCAATGCCGATGCTTTCCCGCTCGAACATCCTCTTGAGGACCCTCGCGAACCGCTCCTCCGCGACAAGCCAACGCACAGGAGTATCTCCGGCCACGCTCAGTTGACGCCTTGCCTGTTCACGAAGGCCCTTTTCTCCCTCGAAGTACCTCTTGAATCTCGGCACCTCATCAAGAAACTGCTCGTAGCCAGGCCCCTTGGCGTCCAGCAGAACGTTCTCATCCAGGTCATAGCCGTCGAAGTCGACTTCCTCATCCCCTCGCTTGACCCGGTACGCGGATCCCTTCGGTGCTCCGGTCACCTGGGCCTGATAGTCGCGGGCGCGGTTGGACATCGACTCATTCACCTGCACCCACTTGCCCGGCCCTCCTGCTGGCGGCATCCCTCCGCTGCTGCTCGCGGGAGGCGGGCCCACGGCAGCCATGGCCACCGCCGTGGACGCGAGCGTCACCTCCACCACGCCGTCCACCACCGCCACCGCGCTCACGTCCAGCACGCGTGCCGGGTTGAAGCCCGCCTGTGTCGAGCCCAACCGCACTGCGTCCGGGAAGCCGGGCATCAACGTGAGCGCGGATGACAACCCCACCGTCACGCCGTGACTCACCAACATCGTCACCGCGAGCACGAAGACGCGCGCCACCTCCGGCCCCAGTGCCTGCGCGAAGACTTCCGCCGCCTCCTCCAACTCCTGAAACGTCCGCGCCCGGTCCGTCGCATCCTTCAGCGCCCAGCACGCGCGCACTACGGCGACGAACGACTGCACGCCCACGTATGCCAGGAACACAGCGGCAATCACCGCCGCGGCCTTGGTGAACACGGGCTCCGGCGCCGCGGCCAGCACCACCCAGGACGCAATCGCTCCCGAGACCACGGAGACAAAGAACTCCGGGTTCAGCGAGTCCTGCAGCGCAGCGCCAATACTCGCGCGCAAAGGGTCCAGCGACATGCCCACCGCGAGCGTCAGCCGGTCCAACTCACCGAAACCCGCGCCGTCCTCCAGCAAGGACAGACAGTCCCCAGGAGCCTCATGCGCCCGGCACCACCGCCCGTACCCGTCCCGCAGCATGAACCCGAATCCCAGGTCCAGCTGCGCCCCCTTCTTCGCGACCGCGCGCACCACCTTCGGTGCCCGCACCGTCAGTGGCGCCTCCAGCACCAGCCGCGTCAGCGCCTCCTCGAACTCCCGAGCGCTGACCGGCACACGGCGGTCCCACGTCACCGGCGCATACGTCCGGGTCTCCCGTTCCGTGCGCAGCCGCACCGTGGGTCCACTGGCGCAGCCCGCCCAGAACACCAGCAGCATCAGCCAGCAGCCAGCCCGTCCCCACGGTTTCGTGCCCAAGTGGCGTCTCCAACCCACGACGTGTCGTCTAGACTGCTCCGAGGACCGCGAATGTCTCCCAGGTCCCCGGAGCACGAATCATGACGTCCATCTCGGATGAAACCCACCAACGCATCACCGACCTCTGCGCCCAGGGAGACACCGCGGCGGGAGAGGACGACTTCGAGCAGGCCCTGAAACACTTCAAGGCCGCCCTCGCCCTGATTCCGGAACCCACCCGCGACCATCAGCAGAACACCTGGGTGCGCGCCGCCATCGGCGACATGTACTTCCAGCTCGAACGCTTCGAGGACTGCCGCGAGCACTTCCGCGAAGCCGTCCACTCGCCGGGAGGGCTCGGCAATCCCTTCATCCACCTGCGGCTCGGCCAGTGCGCCCTGGAGCTGGGAGACGAAGCCCGCGCCGCCGATGAGCTGGCCCGAGCCTTCATGGGCGGAGGTGAGGAGCTCTTCGAAGGCGACGACGCGAAGTACCTGGAGTTCATCCAGTCCCGCCTGCAACCGCCCCAGGACGATTGAGGAATCCGGGACCCGAGCGCCGGCCTCCCCGCTCGACCTGGCGCCTCACGCACGCGGGGAATGCACACCCTGAGGCGTGAACCCGCTCCCGCGAGGAGGCGCCCATGACACGCCAGCAGCCGAGCACCGTCCGTCCCTTCTTCCCGGAAGGCTTCCGCGAAGGCGACGAGGACGTCAACGGCACGCGGATCCACTTCGTCATCGGCGGCAAGGGCAGCCCCGTCGTGCTGCTGCACGGCTACACGCAGACGCACCTCATGTGGTGGCGCCTGGCGCCGGAGCTCGCGAAGGAGCACACCGTGCTCATCCCGGACCTGAGAGGCGCGGGTGGCTCGGCCGCCCCCGGGCAGGGCTATGACAAGGAGACGATGGCCGGCGACATGCGCGCGCTGGTGAAGAAGCTCGGCTTCGACAAGGTCTCCGTCGTGGGCCACGACATCGGCCTGATGGTCGCCTACGCCTACGCCGCCCGGTTCCCCGGCGAGGTCGAACGCCTGGCCCTCCTGGATGCGTTCCTGCCGGGCATCGAACCCTGGTCCGACCAGGTCATGAAGAGCCTGGACGTGTGGCACTTCACCTTCAACGGCCCCACCGCGGAGAAGCTGGTGCAGGGGCGCGAGCGCATCTACTTCGACCATTTCTGGACCGACTTCGCCGCCAATCCCCAGGCCGTCGGAGAAGCGGAACGGCAGGCGTACACGGAGGCCTACGCGGCCCCGGGCCGGCTCCACTCGACATGGGGCTACTTCCAGGCGTTGGACCAGGACAAGAAGGCCTTCCGGGAGCTGGCCCGGAACAAACTCCCCATGCCCGTGATGGTCATTGGCGGTGACAAGTCCATGGGCGAACCGCTCGTCGCGCAGGCGCGTGCAGTGGCAACCCAGGTCGAGCCCCACATCCTCCGGGACACCGGCCACTGGGTGACCGAGGAGCGGCCAGCGGAGGTCCGCGAGCTGCTCGGAGACTTCCTCCGGGCGTGACGCCTGGCCTTCCGCGCCCGCTAGGCTCCGAAGCCGCCCAGCGCCGTGCGGCTGAAGCTGGCCGCGCCCTGGCTGACGCGCACGGCGGACTGGCTGAACACCTGGAACGCGGCGCGGATCTCCTGGGCGCTCTGCCCCGGCGTGAGAATCCACCGGTCCGAGATGCCCATCTCCTGGAACACGCGCCGGAAGTCCGTCACCCCATCGTCGATGCCCATCGCCGCGACGATGTGGTTCTCCACCCGGTGCAGGTCCTTCACCAGCGCCGCTACATCCTTCGCCCGCGCCTTCTGCGAGCCCGCGTCGGCGCCGTCCGTGATCAGCAGCGTCACCGTGCGCACCGGCACTCCGTTGCCGCTGAACTCCTGCGACTTCGCCAGCACCGTGCCCAGCAGCACCACCGCCTGGTCGTACAGCGGCGTCCCCTGGTCCGCCGAGTAGTTCTTCGAGTGCATCCGCACCACGTCCTCCAGCGGCCGGAACGGATTGAGCACGTGTCCGTTCAGGTAGCGCGTGTGGAACAGCACGCCGTCCTTCTGCTGGCTCGCCAGCAGCGCGTCCAGCACCAGGTTGTGCCCGTCACACACCGTCTTCGTGTGCCCCGCGTGCGAGATGCTCCCGGAGTCATCCGGCATCACCGTCACCAGCACCACCTCGCTCGCCTGCACGTCGTCCACGTGGATGCCCAGACCCGCTTGGATCTGCGCCCCCAGGTCCACCACCGTGAGCGTCTGCAACCCCGCAGGGCTGAGGATGCCCTCCGCGTGCGCGTCCTCGAAGAGCTTCGTGACACCCGTCCCGTTCGCCTTGCTCATGTCCGTGTCTCCCTTCGTGTGAGTGCCAATGCCAGACGTCACGCCAGGTGCAGGTCCGGCCAGCTCGCCAGCGGATCCGTCGACTTCACCAGGTGCATGCCCGCGTCCGCGAAGCGCTTGAGCGCCGCGTCCGCCTGCGGCGTGAAGTCCGCCGCGAAGCCGCCCTTGCCGTCCGGCACCGTCACCGACGACATGCAGTCCGTCAGCAGGTACACCTTGCGAGCCAGCGCCGCGTCCTGCGCGACAATCTCCCCCAACAAGTCGTCGATGCTGCTCTTCACGCAGTGGCTGGCCGCCTGCCCGCCAATCACCACCGCGTCCGACGTGAGCAGCGTCTTCAGGAACTGCGTGTTGCGCTGAGCGAGCGGCTGGCCGTCATGCCGCATCAACACCTCCGGCCGCAGCACCGAGTAGTTCTCCGTCAGCGGGTTGCCGCCCTTCACCTCCGCCCACGACTGCACGCCGCGCGCGTACGAGTGGAACAGCCGCGCCTCCTGCACCACGCCCGACAGCGCGTGCCCGTCGCTGCCCAGCAGGCAGTGCGGCGGCCACAGGTAGAGCGTGTACTTCCCCGCGCGCTCCAGCTCCTCGCAGTAGAACTTCACCTGCTTGAGCAGCCACGGGTAGTTGCCGCCGCACAGCCACTTCGCCACCGCGGGGTTCGGCCTCGCCTGGCCGCGCTCAATCTGCTCGCGAGTCACCTCGCGGTACGGCTGGAGCGACTGGTCGTCCTGGTCCACCCAGAACGACGGGAAGAAGATCTGGAAGGCGAAGTGCGTATCCAGCGTCGCGGTGACGTTCGTCAGCGTCCCCAGGTTCCGGTAGATGAACTCCGCGATGCGGCGGTTGTCGTCGATGGCGCCCCGCCCGCTACGCCCCGCCACGTACAGCGAGCCATCCGGGAAGCAGAAGTCCTTCTGCACGTCGATGAGCAACAGGTGCAGGTTGAAGCGGTCCGTGGCCGCCGCCGTCACGCCCTGCGCCGCCTTCCACGCTCCGGCGTCACGCTGGAGTTTCCCGGCGTTCGCGCCGTAGCCGTACTCCGCCGCGTGGTTCGAATTGTAGAACCCGGGCAGCGGCAGTTCCTTCACGGTCGTCTTCTTCATGTCCATCCCCCTGTGTGTGTTTCACTTCATCCGCAGCAAGGTGAGGTCCTGGGCCCCCACCACCGTCAATCCCTCTCGCGACAGCAGGAGCTCGCGGCCCGCGTCCACGAACGGCTCCGCGTCCGGGAACTCGCGCACCGCCACCAACTGGCCCTGCTGGAGCTCCACGCGCGTCAGCCCCGCGTCCGTGGCGCAGAAGAGCGCGCCCCCCACGGCGCACTTTCCACGCAGCGTCCCCAGCCAAGAGCCATCCCCCGCGTCTGCCCGGGCGCTCGCGCGCACCGCCCCGTCCGAGCCCAGCAGCACCGCGTGATGCACGGTGCGTCCGTTGGCCTCCTCCGCGAGCAGCAGCCACACCGAGTCCGCGTCGAACACAGCCTCCGCGTCCAGCAACTGCCCTGACGGCCACGGCAGCGCGAGTCCGTCCCGCAGGCCCTTGCGCTCCACGTTGAACAGGAAGGCTCCCCGCAGCCCCGCCGCGCGGTGGAAACCCAGGCCGAACCGGGGTCCCACGAACAGCCGCGTCTGCCCCTGCAACACGTCCCCCCACCGCTCGGCCCCATACATGCCGTCCCGCCACAGCCCGCCG
>NZ_RAWR01000192.1:0-20787 GCF_003986945.1 Corallococcus sp. AB018
CCCGCGTCCACCGAGGCGCCCGCCGCCAGCGCGACGTCCCCGTCCACCCCCGCTCCGGTGCAGGCCGCGAAGCTCACGCCCGTCATCCACGAACTGGCCAGTGAGAACGCCGTGCCCACGGGCGTGGTCATCGAGTTCGCGCTGCCGGTGCGCCCGCGCTACGAGAGCGTCGACGGCAGCATCGTCACGGTGTCTCCGGAGGTCGGGGGCAGCCTGCGGTGGACGGGCCCCTCGTCGCTGCTCTTCACTCCGTCCACGGGCTTCGCCGCCGGCACGACGTACACGGTGTCCGTGGACGCGGTGAACACCGACGCGGGCATCATCAAGCCTTCGTCCGCGCGCGAGTGGCGCTACAACTTCACGACCTACGCCTTCAAGTTCGCCCAGATCTACCCCACGCGCATGGACCTGCTGAAGAACCGCGTGGAGGCGAACGTGGACTTCTCCGGCCCGGTGGACCTGGCCGCCGTGCGCTCCCGCACCAGCTTCCGCGTGGGTGACGCCGTCATCAGCGACGTGAAGTGGAGCACCCGCGCGGACACGCGCAACTCGCTGTCCGTGGCGCTCACCCACCCGAAGCTCAAGCCCGGCGCGACGGTGCAGTTCGCGCTGCGCGAGGGGCTGACAGCGGCGGGGGGCGTCTCCACCGTGCAGGCGCCCGCGGCCACGGGCACCCTCCTGCTGAACGGCGGCAAGCGCCTGGACATCACCTACGTGAGCCTCCAGGAGGGCTCCAACGGCCACTTCTACGAGGTGAGCTGCCGCGACGTGGCGGCGGACGCCCCGGCGAGCCCCACCGACGAGCAGTGGGACTCGTACTACTACAACGACGACAACAAGGGCTGCTCGCTGAGCGACGCGGTGGCCCAGGACGCCATCCGCTTCAAGCCGAAGGTGAAGTTCACCGTGGCCCCGTCGCGGCGCGGCTTCCGCATCTTTGGTGACTTCAAGCGCGGCCCGCACACGCTCTCCATCGCGGAGGGAACGCTCTCCGTGGGCGGCGGCACGCTGATGGGCGCCTGGTCGCGCGGCTTCTCCGTGCCCGCGCGTCAGTCCCAGGTGCGCTTCAACGCCAACGGCCGCTACCTGCCGCGCAGCGCGTGGCGCAACCTGCCCCTGCAGCACCTCAACCTGGAAGAGGTGACGCTCACGGTGCGCAACATCCCGCCGGAGAACCTCGTCTTCTGGATGGGCAGCGACTACTCGGAGAGCGCTGACGAGCGGACGAGCAACGTGCTGGTGCGCAAGGCGGTGCCGCTCAAGTCCACGCCGGACGCGCTGCTGACCACGTACATCGACGTGGCGTCGCTGGTGCCCGCGAACACGCGCGGCCTGGTGGAGATCGTCGCCGAGCGCGGTGACTACAAGGCCGCCGCCCGCATCCTGCTCACCGACCTGAGCCTCGTGGCCAAGCGCGGCGGTCCCGCAGTGGGCACCAAGGACTCCGGCGAAGTGTGGGTCTGGGCCCTGGGCCTGGAGAGCACGGAGCCCCTGGCCGGCGTGGAGGTGTCGCTGGTGAAGAAGAGCGGGCAGTCCGTGGCCCGCTGCACCACGCAGGGCGAGGCGGGCTGCCAGCTGAAGGTCCCCGCGCCCGGCGTGGATGACAGCGCCCCGTTCGCGCTGGTGGCGCGCAAGGGCGACGAGCTGACGTACCTCAAGTACGACGAGCTGAAGACGGAGATCGCCAACTCGGACGTGCAGGGCGAGCCGTACCGCGCCGAGCAGCCGTACCGCGCTTCCATCTGGTCCGACCGCGGCGTGTACCGCCCCGGTGACACCGCGCACGTGGCCGCGGTGCTGCGCGGCCAGGACAACCTGGCGCCGCCCGTGGGCATGCCGGTGGAGGTGCGCGTCATCGACCCGCGCGAGCGTGAAATCCGCAAGGTGACGCTGAAGACGAACGCGGCGGGGCTCGTGGCCTTCGACCAGGCCTTCGCGGCGTTCCAGGACACCGGCCACTACTGGGTGCGCCTCAAGGTGGCGGACCGCGACCTGGCCTCCTACGCGGTGAACGTGGAGGAGTTCGTCCCGGAGCGCATGAAGGTGACGGCCAGCACCACGGTGCCGGGCTACGTGCAGGGCACGGAGATTCCAGTGGGCGTGGAGGCCGCGTATCTCTTCGGCGGCTCCGCGGAGGGCAGCCCGGTGGAGATGACGTGCCGGCTGGAGTCCGTGGCCTTCAAGCCCAAGCAGAACGCCCAGTACACCTACGGCGTCTGGCGCCAGGACGGCAACTCGCCCCGGCCCGTCACGCTGGGGCAGGTGAAGGGCACGCTCGACGCCAAGGGGCATGCGCTTCTCAACTGCCCGGCGCAGGCCGCCTCCGGCCCCATGAAGGGTGCGGCGCGTCTGTCCGCGGTGGCCAGCGTCTTCGAGTCCGGCAGCGGCCGCTCCACCATCGGTGAGGCCACCGTGCCGGTGCACCCGGAGGCGTACTACCTGGGCCTGCAGGCCAACACGCAGAAGGTGAAGGCGGCCACGCCCTTCACGCTGACCGGCGTGGTGGTGGACTGGAACGGCCAGCCCTTCACCGACGGCAAGGCGCCGAAGACGGTGCAGCTGGAGTACCAGCTGCTCGAGGAGAACTACGGCTACTACTACGACGAGGAATCCGGCTACGAGCGCTACCAGCGCTACCTGCGCCCGCAGCGCGAGGGCGAGACGACGGTGAAGGTGGAGAACGGCCGCTTCACCGCCACGGTGCTGCCGGGCCGCGACGGCGCGGGCTACCTCGTGCGCGCTCGCGCGGGCAACACCCAGACGGACCTCGCCATCGAGGGCGAGGGCCGCTACTACTGGTGGGGCGAGGGCTCGCGCGTGGACCAGACGCCGCGTCCCCTGAAGCCCACGGCGCTGGATATCTCGCTGCCCGCCAAGGGCAAGGTGGGCGAGGCCCTCACCGTGAAGATGAAGGCGCCCTACCGGGGCCGCGTGCTCTTCACGGTGGAGACCGACCGCGTGCTCACCACCGCGTGGAAGCAGGTGGAGCCCGGCGAGGTGTCCTGGTCGTTCACGCCGTCCGAGTACGCGCCCAACGTGTACGTGAGCGCGTTCCTGGTGAAGGACCCGCACCTGGAATCCGCCCAGGCGTTCATGCCCGACCGCGCCTTCGGCGTGGGCAGCATCGCGCTGGAGCCGGTGGACTTCACCCAGGCCGTCGCGCTGACGGTGCCCAAGGAGGTCCGCAGCAACGACACGCTCACCGTGGACGTCTCGGTGGAAGGCGTGGAGGGCCCCACCTTCGCCACCGTGGCGGTGGTGGACGAGGGCATCCTGTCCCTCACGCGTTTCCAGAGCCCGGATCCGCTGAAGGAGATCTTCACGCGGCGCGCGCTGGGCATCCAGACCTACGAGACGGTGGGCTGGGCGCTCCTGGTTCCGCCGGGCGGCAACTCCAGCTCCACCGGTGGTGACGAGGGTGGCGCGGAAGGCCGCGTACAGCCGGTGAAGCCCGTGGCCCTGTGGAGCGGCGTCGTGGAGGTTCCCGCCAACGGCAAGCTGAAGGTGCCCTTCAAGCTGCCGCAGTACCGGGGCGCGGTGCGCGTGATGGTGGTGACGGCGGGGGCCAAGCGGATCGGCCGGGCCAGCGCGCAGGTGCTGGTGCGCGACCCGCTGGTGCTCCAGACGACGCTGCCGCGCTTCCTCACCCAGAACGATGAGATCCAAATCCCGGTCTTCGTCACCAACCTGTCCGGCAAGGCGCAGGACGTGAAGGTGTCGCTGTCCGCGGAGGCGCTGGCGGTGCCGGGGCTCGCGATGCCGGAGGGCGTGGGCTCGCCGCTGGAGCTCAAGGGCAAGAGCGAGGGCCGCGCGAAGCTGGAGGACGGCAAGTCCCGCACCTTCGTGTTCCAGGGCCGCGCTGTGCAGTCGGTGGGCGCGGCGCGGCTGGTGGTGACGGTGGAGGGCGGTGGCTACACGTCGCGCGAGCAGCTGGACGTGCCGCTGTCTCCCGCCGGTCCCCGTGAGCGCAAGATCCAGCAGGTGGAGCTCGCGGAGGGCACCACGGACCTGAAGGCGCTGCTCGCTGGCTGGGTGCCCACCACGGAGCGCACCAACGTCTGGGTGACGAACAATCCCTACGCGAAGTCGCTCCAGCACCTCTCGTACCTGGTGCGCTACCCGTACGGCTGCATCGAGCAGACGACGTCCTCCACCCGCCCGCTGCTGTTCGTGAGCCAGTTGGTGGAGCGCGTGGATCCGACGCTGGTCTCCACGGCGAAGGTGGAGGACATGGTCCAGTCGGGCATCAACCGGGTGCTGTCCATGCAGACGGCCTCGGGTGGCTTCGCGTACTGGCCGGGCCAGACGGAGCCGATGGCCTGGGGCACGGCCTACGCGACGCACATGCTGCTGGACGCGCGCAAGCTGAAGTACCCGGTGCCGGACGACCGCGTGGACAGCGCGCTCGCGTGGATGGGTGACGAACTGACCCGGAAGGAGGGCCGCGTGGGGCAGGACGACCACTCCGGCCAGCACTCGGAGGCGTACATGCACTACGTGCTCGCGGTGGCGGGCAAGGGGCGCAAGGCGCGGGCGCAGGCGATGGTGAGCGCGCTGGAGACGGCGGCGAAGAAGGCCGCGCTCGGCGGCGAAGAGCAGGAGGACCTGTACCTGCTCAAGGCCGCGCTGTGGCTGTCCGGCGACCGCCGCTACGAGAAGGAGCTGCGCAACCCGGACGTGTCCACCGTCACCGATGACCGTCGCAACAACTGGTCGTTCTACTCGGACCGGCGCCGTCGCGGGATGATGCTCAGCACCTTCCAGGACCTCTTCGGCGACGCCCCGGAAGGGGAGCCCCTGGCGCGCATGGTGGCGACGGCGCTGTCGTCCCGCACGTCGGCGTACTACTCCACGCAGGAGCTGGTCTGGGGCATCACCGGCCTGGGCAAGCGGCTGCAGGGCACGGCGACCAGCTTCTCGCCGCCCACGCTCACGGTGGCGGGCAAGACGGTGACGCCCGTCGCGGAGAAGGACTCGCGCGTGTCGGATCGCACGTGGTCCCTGGCCCGCGCCAGCGAGCGCGCCAGCGTGTCGCTGGACCTGAAGGAGAAGGGCAGCGGCAGCGTGTACCTCATCCTCAACAGCGAGGGCGTGCGCACCACGCCTGAGGTGAAGGTGGGGGGCGAGGGGCTGGCGCTCAAGCGCACCTGGCGCTCGCTGGACGGCACCGCGCTGGACATGAAGGCGCAGCCGGTGAAGCTGGCGGACCTCATCTACGTGGAGCTGGAGGTGACCAACACCCGGGGCGAGCGCGTGCAGAACATCGCGCTGGTGGACCGGCTGCCGGCGGGCTGGGAGATCGAAAACGCCCGCCTGGGGCGCGGCGGCAGCGTGGACTGGGTGGACGCGGATTCGCTCTGGGCCGCCGACTACGTGAACGTGCGCGATGACCGCATGGAGGCGTTCGGCGCGCTGCAGGCCCATGAGACGAAGAAGCTCGTCTACGCGGTGCGCGCGGTGACCGCGGGCAGCTTCACCCTGCCGTCCGCGGAGGCGGAGGCGATGTACGACTCCTCGCTCTGGGCCCGGGATGCCGCGGGCACGGTGCAGGTGTTGGGTCCCTGGAAGGACGACCTGCTCTAGGCCCCATGCGTCGCGTGCGTCTCAACGTGAGGAAGTGGGTAGGGGTGGCGCTGGCGGGGCTCGTGCTGTTGGGCACGGGCCTCGTGGCGGCCTGGTGGGTGCCGCTGCCGGACCGGTTGGCGGCGCCCCCCTCGGTGGTGATGGCATACCGGGACGGGTCGCCCGCGTACGTCTTCCTCGCCCCGGACGAGCGGTGGCGCATCCCCGCGCCGAAGGACCGCATCGACCGGGCCTATGTCCGCGCCCTCCTGGCGCTGGAGGACAAGCGGTTCTTCCAGCACCCGGGCGTGGATCCGCTCGCGGCCTTGCGCGCCCTCGGTCTCAACCTGAGCCGGGGGCGGCGGGTGTCGGGAGCCTCCACGTTGACGATGCAGTTGGTGCGCGTGCTGGAGCCCCGTCCCCGCACGTTCACCTCGAAGGTGATTGAGTCGTTCCGCGCCGCCCAGCTGGAGGCGCGGTTGTCCAAGCAGGAGGTGCTGGAGGCGTATCTCCAGTTCGTGCCCTACGGGCGCAACGTGGAGGGCGTGGAGGCGGCGGCGCTTGCGTACTTCGGGCACACCGCCCAACACCTGAGCCCGGCGGAGATCGCCACGCTGCTGGCGGTGCCGCAGAACCCGAACCGGCGCTTCCCGTCGCCGGAGAACCAGGACCGGCTGCGCTCGGCCCGGGACGACATCGCCCGGAGGCTCCTGGAGTCCGGAGGGCTGGCCGTGGAGGGCGTCGCGTCCGACACGGTGCTGGCGGAGGTGCGGGCGACGACGGTGCCGGAGGTGCTCACGCCGTTTCCGAGGGAAGCGCCGCACGCGGCGGTGTGGCTCAAGGCGAAGCGGCCCGGAGAAACGTGGCTGGCGACGACGCTGGACGCGGGCACGCAGCGCTTCGTGGAGCGCACGCTGGGCGAAGCGGCCCGGCGGTTGGATCGGCAGGGCATCCACAACGGCGCGGCGGTGGTGGCGGACCGGGAGAAGGGCGAGGTGCGCGCGCTGGTGGGGAACTTCAATTTCTTCGATGCCCAGCACGGCGGGCAGATCATCGGCTTCGCTACGCCGCGCTCGCCGGGGTCCGCGCTCAAGCCGCTGCTGTATGCGCTGGGGATTGATCAGGGCCTGGTGGGACCGGAGACGCTGGTGCCGGACATCCCCATGGCTTACGGCGGCTACCAGCCGCGCAACTTCGACGGGCGGTTCCTGGGGCTGGTGCGGATGGAGTCCGCGCTGTCGCAGTCGCTCAACCTGCCGTTCGTGAGGCTTCTGGAACGGATAGGAGTCGAGGGCTTCCTGGGTTCACTGCGGCAGGCGGGAGTCACCAGCCTGGATCCACGGCCGGGGCACTACGGCCTGTCCGCTGCGGTGGGCGGCTTGGAGCTGACGCCGCTGGAGTTGACGGGCGTGTACCTGGCGCTGGCGGGGGACGGGCAGGCGCGTCCGCTGCGGGTGCTGGCGCAGGACACGGCGCCGAAGAAGGCCCAGGCGTTGGTGTCGCCGGGCGCGTCGTGGCTGACGCGACAGGCGTTGGCGTTGAGGGATCGGCCGGACTTTCCGGAGCGGCGGCGGCTCACGGGACTGCCGGCGCGGGTGCACTGGAAGACGGGCACGAGCTTCGGCAACCGGGATGCGTGGGCGGCGGGCTCCGGTCCGAAGCACACGGCGGTGGTGTGGCTGGGCAACTTCGACCACGCGTCGAGCGTGCACCTGGTGGGAGCGGAGAACGCGGCCCCGCTGCTGTTCGACATCCTGGAGGGCATTGGCCCGCGAGGCACGGCGGTGCAGGAGGAGGACGCCGCGCCGCCGAAGGACCTGGTGAGCGTGGAGGTCTGCGCGTAC
Organism: Corallococcus sp. AB018; assembly: GCF_003986945.1. Classification (NCBI taxonomy): domain Bacteria; kingdom Pseudomonadati; phylum Myxococcota; class Myxococcia; order Myxococcales; family Myxococcaceae; genus Corallococcus; species Corallococcus sp. AB018. The sequence continues at coordinate 7,407 of NZ_RAWR01000192.1, forward strand.
TCGGGGCACCTGCCCACGGACGCGTGCACGCAGCGCAAGCGGGTGGACGCGGTGCGCACGGCGGTGCCGACGACACCGTGTCCGTACCACCACCGCGTGGAGGTGGACGTGACGACGGGGCTGGCGGTGGGGCCTGGGTGCCGGGACGGGCGCAAGACGGAGTCGCGCGTGTACCTGACCTGGCCGTCCAGCCTGCGGCGGTGGCTCGCGGAGCAGCAGCGTCAGTTGCCTGAACCGCCGCCTCTGGCACCCGGCTGCGTCGCGGGAGGCGAGCGAGACACGCCGACCATCCTCTCGCCGCCGGAAGGGACGGTGGCGCTGCTCATCCCGGGCATGAACACGGAGGAGCAGAAGATCCCCCTGGAGGCGGAGGCCGCGCACGACCGGGAGCTGACGTGGTTCGTGGACGGCGCCGTCCTGGGAACGGCGAAGGCCGCGGAGCGCCTGTGGTGGAAGCCGAGCGTGGGTACGCACGACATCCTCGTCACCGACGACCGCGGCCTCACCGCTCGCCGCACCTTGGTGGTGCGCGAGCGGCAGTAGGGCTCAGCGCACCTCCCAGCCCTCCGCGCCGCGGGCGTAGTGCTTGCCCGCGGGCAGCTCGCCGTAGAACAGCGCGTCCTTCACGCCCACCACCGACGTGCCGTCGAACAGGCCCACCTCGCCCTTGGCGGGGAAGGTGATGCCCAGCGAGGCGGCCGTGAGCCGCACCGTCTGGCCCGGCGCCACCGTCGTGTTGCCCAGCACCGCGCCCATGGGGGCCTTCACGATGGTGGGCGCGTAGTCACCGCCCGCCAGGTTCACCCGCAGGTTCGTGGTCAGCGTCATGCCCTGGAGCGACACGGCCTGCGTGCCGTGGTTGGCCACCTCCACCCAGCCCGCGCGCGGGTCGAACGCCTCCAGCACCAGCGTGGATTGCGCCGCCTTCAGCCGCTTCACCTCCGCCATCACGAACTCGCGGCGCACCTGCACGAAGCGCTTCATGTACGCCTTGCCCGCGCTGAACTTCGCGTAGTCCATGTACGGGTCCTGCTGCATGGACGCGTTGATCAACGCATGGAGCTGGTCGATGTACGGGTTCATCACAGCCGAGGTGAAGACCTCGTCCAGCGCCTTGTCCAGCCGCGCCTCCAGGCGGGAGCGCAGCACGGGGTTCAGCACCACGCGCGTGCCCATGTTGGAGAACGCCGGCAGATAGCCCGGGTAGCTGCCCTGCTCGAACTTGCGCTGCTGGTACATCTTCTCCACCCAGCCATCCAGCAGCGTGAAGCTGAACAGCGGGTGCTTCATGTTCTTCGTGGAGGCGGACTGGTCCGCGACGGTGTTCTCGTGCCACCAGCGCGCGTCGACGTTGTTCAAGTCCCAGGGCACGTAGCGCCAGCGCCCGGTGATGTCGTCGTGCATGAAGTAGCTCTCGGAGTCCTCCACGTAGTTGTTGGACATCAGCGCGTCCAACACCATGGAGCGCACGTAGGACTCGATCTCCAGGTTCTTCTCCAGCGCGGCCACCAGCTGCGGCTCCGGCGTGTGGTTGATGACGTCCAGCACCTCCCACAGCGCGTCGTCGGGCTCGCTCTCGTTCGTCTTCTTCACCCAGTCGCCCTGGTAGGGGACCTTCCACGTCTTGAACTCCGTGTCCTTCCATCCCGCGCGGTAGATGGACGCGTCGTCATCCGGGAACTGCCTCGCCTTGAGGAAGGCCTTGTTGACCTGCTCCACCTCCAGGAACACGCCCTCGTAGTGGCCGTTCACGGAGAGCCGCACGAACGTCGCCTTCGACGCCGGCACCCGCATCGCAGCCAGCAGATCGTAGGAGATCTTCTCCGCGATCATCGACGCGTCGGCGTACTCGGCGACGAGGTTGAGCGACGTGCGTCCCTCGAACTTGTCCTTGTCCGCGAAGCTGACGTTCCAGCTCTTCTTGTTGAAGAAGCGCGCGGAGGCGCCGCGCAGCCGCACCTTCACCGGGAGCGTCTTGCCGTTCGCCTGGAACGTCGCGTCCTGCTCCTCCGTCCACGGGTCCGTGTTGAACTTCTCCATCGCCTCCGGAGGGATGATCAGCACGTACTCCGGCAGCGCCGTCTGGAGCTTCGGCAGCGTGTAGGGCCGCTCCACCTCCGGAACAGGTTGCGGATCCGTGCCGGCATCCGTGCTCCCGCCATCCACGGGGTCGGTGCCCGCATCCACGGAGCCGCCGTTGGAAGCCCCCGCATCCGGGGTGCCCGAGTCGGGCGAGCCGGAGTCCGGTGTGTTGGGGTCCGTGATGCCGGGGTCGGTCACGGAGGGCTGTGGGTCATCGGGATTCGACGTTCCGGCACCGCATGCGGCCAGCAGCATCGAGAGACTGATCAGGAGTCGTAGGCGCATCATCGTCCTACCGCTGAGCAAGCCCCATGCCTCCCTGCCAGGAAGGCGGAAGGAGCCGCCCGTCGCCTGCAAGGAAGTCCACAGGGGCGACGTATGGGCCCTGGATCACCCAGCGAATGGAAAACTCTTTCCCTCCCCGGAATGCTCGCCTGCCCTCTCCAGGAGCCTCTGCCGGACCGCGTGAGGCTGCCCGCCTGCCCTCCAGAACAGGGGAGGCAGGCGTCATCGCCCCCTGGGGCGAGCAGCCGGGCAAAGGCCACGGAACGCCGCGCTGTGCACGGACACGACCGCCGGAACTAGCTTTCCTGAGAGCAGGCTGGAGGACGGCCCAAGTCCGTCAAGGGAGCGATGATGGAGTCCTGGAACCAGACCTCGACCGATGCCGTGCGCGCCCACGCGCCTTCCACGATGAACCGGCGCATCGACGCCCATGTGGAGTCGTGTGTCCGCTACATGGCGGAGCAGGGGGACCGCTCGGAGATGAGCCGGTACCTCGAAAAGCTGGAGCACGAATGGGACGTGCACCGCACCCTGGTCGTGGGCGTCCCCGCGCTGGCGCTCGGCGGCCTGCTGCTGGGCCGCAGGTCCGGCCGGGGCTGGCGAGTGCTCGGCGGAATCACCCTGGCCCTGCTCCTCCAGCACGGCCTCACCGGCTTCGGGCCCCTCTCCGTGCTGGTGCGGGGGCTGGGCGTCCGCACCCGCCGGGAGATTGATTTGGAGAAGTTCGCCATCAAGGCCCTGCGCGGGGACTTCGAGCGAATCCCCAACGACGGGGGGCCACTGGCTCGCGCCAACGCCGCCCTCGTCGCCGCACAGTCCTGACACGGGAGCGCGCTTCCCCGCGAAGTGGGAAGCGCGCCCCTGACCTCAGTGCACCAGGGGCGTGGTGTAGCCGCCGCCCAGTGCGGGCATCAGCGCAGGGCCCGGCGTGGAAGAGCCGGGCTTGCGGTCGCCCCTGGTGTCGAAGAAGCCGTTGAGGCCGGCGACGCCGATGGAGAAGTTCGTCACCCAGCCCTCGTCGGGCATGCCCGCGGCGGCGTTGATGTCGAAGGGCTTCGCGAAGTGCAGGCGCAGCAGCAGGGGCCCCAGCGACAGGTTGAAGCCGACGACGGCGTTGAGCACGCGGTGGTCCCAGAGGTCCCTCGCGCCGTCGCCCACGCCGCCCATGTCCACCGCGGCGATGGCCTCCAGGTCGCTCAGGAAGGCCACCCGGATGATGTCGTTGAGGGGCAGCTGCGCCTCCAGCGTGGAGTAGACGAAGTGCTGGCCCAGGAGCCACCGCTCGTCGCCGAAGTTCACGCCGCGCAGGGTGTCGAAGCTGGACAGGTAGTAGGAGCGCGCGTAGCGGCCGCCCGCCGTGGTGCCCGCGCCCAGGCGCGCGAAGAAGTTGGTGCGGCCGTAGATGGGGAAGTACCGCTCCGCGTCCAGGCGCAGGTTGCCGTACGCCTGCCCGTCGAAGGGCTGCACGCCGGCGGTGGCCTCCAGCAGCACGGAGCTGCCCGCGAGCGGCCCCGTCGCGTAGTGGTACTTGATGCTGTCGTAGCCGACGCGCCCGCTCAGCTCCGTCTGGAAACGGATGTGCTGGTTGTCCGCGCGCCACGCGGACAAGAGCTCCATGTTCGACACGTTGCGCTCTGGGAACGCCAGGTAGAACTCGTTGTAGTCATCCAGGAAGTACTTCGTGCCGCCGATGCTCAGGTCGCCCTGGACGTAGAAGAAGGTGCTGAGCGGGTAGCGCAGGCTGCCCAACGCGCCGAAGTAACGCTCCGACGACACGAAGAACGGCCGCTGCTCCGGCGGCAGGTTGTCGAACGTCTTGTCCACGCGGAAGCGCAGTGACTGGAACAGACCGGCGCCCCACGTCGTGCGCTTCTCGTCGTTGACGTAGAGCAGCAGGCCGTCCGTCAACTCGAAGGAGCCGTACACCGCCAGCGTCAGGACCATCTGGTGGTCGCGAAGCCGGTCGGACGCGGACGCGAACACCTGGCCCACGAAGCCGCCGCCGCCCGCGCCCGCGAAGCCGAAGATGGGCCCCAGCTCGATGTTCTCGCGCGTGAAGGGCCTGTAGGCCTGCGCGTCGGTGAGCGGCTTGAGCGCCATGGGGGAGGGCGGATCCGCCACCGGCTCCTTCGGGCTCTCCAGCGACAGCATGCGCGGCGGACGCAGCAGGGACGGCTTCCGCTCACCGCTCATGTGGAAGAGCATCCACAGGCCACCGTCGGGGCCGGGGCCCGGCTCGAAGACACCCGTCGTCAGGTCGGTGCGGCGCACGATGCGGCCATCCGCCAGCCGCTCGTGCAGGTCGGAGCTGCTCTTGTTGAAGGCCACGAAGAACACGCGGCCGTCAGGCAGCGCCAGCGGATCCGCCTCGTCGCGGTCCTCGCTGGTGAGGCGCTCGGACTGTCCCACCGGCGCGTCCGGCTTGATGCGGAAGAGGTTGTACTTGCGGTGCGACGTCGCGTCGGACGTGTAGATGATGCCGGACGGGCCCCAGGTGACCTGGCGCTCGGCGAAGACGTCGTCGGTGAGCTTGCGGATCTTCGCGTCCTCGCCCTGCGTGAGGTCCACCAGGTACACGTCGCGCAGGCCCGTGTCGTTGATGCCGATGAACGCGACGTAGCGGCCGTCCGGAGAGAAGGCCGGCGAGTAGATGGCCAGCACGCCCTGTTTGTCGACGCGGTACGCGCGCCGGTCGCCCGTCTCCAGCGTCACGTTGAGGCCCACCTCCGTGCCAATGCCCGTGCGCACGGCCGACCGGCGCACCAGCACGTCCGTGGCCCGCTTCTCGGAGGTGTGCACGTAGTCCTGCACGTACAGCACGTCGCGTCCGGTGCGCTCCGCCACGAACGCGAGCTTGTCCTTGGTCAGCGCGAAGTTGCGGCCGGACACCGGGTGCAGGGACTCCACGCCCGGCACGCCGTCGCCCACCACCTTCACCGTCTTGCCCGGCGTGCGCGGATCCGTGAGGTACAGCCGGCTCTCGCCCGTCTCCGGAATGATGGTGCGCAGCGCCAGCACGTTGCCGTCCGGGCCGCTGGCCATCGCCGTCACGATTCCCGGTGTCTCGCCTATCGAGTCCAGCGCGGGCGCCGTCTGCGACGAGTCCAGGTACGTCTTGAACGCCCGGCGCTTGAGCCAGTTCTCGAACCGCGCGGAGATGCGCTTGGGATCATCCCCCGTCAGCCGCTCCAGCAACTCCTCGAACTTGAGCGACGGGGAATCGCGCGAGCCGCCCACCAGCCGGGGTGCCTCCTCCAGGAGCCGCTGGGTGATGCCCGCGCCGTACTCGTCCTCCAGGAACGCCACGCGCGCCTGACCGACCTTGTAGATCCACAGGTAGCCGTACGGCCCGGGGGAGAAGAAGTCGAGGAAGGCATAGCCCTTCATCAGGTCCGGGTTCACCAGCAGGTCCCGCACCATCATCTCGGCTTCGGGGTCCAGGCCGCGCTTGGCGTAGAACTCCGCCAGACCTTCGATGAACCACAGCGGGTAGCCGCCCAGCGGGTCGCCGAACGTCTTGGCCTGCTCGGCCACGGTGCGCACTTTCTGGATTGTGAACTGGTGCGCCAGTTCGTGCGTGCTGACCTCCTCGAAGAGGTGGTGGTCGCCCAGGTACGGCAGGGACAGCTTCAGGTCCTCCGTGGAGGTGACGCCCAGCGTGCCCTCGGAGACCGCGAACACGTTCGTCTGCAGGAACTCCGCGTAGCTGCTGTAGAGGATGTACGGGAACGTCTCCGTGGGGACGTACTTGAACTGATCCACCAGGTACCGGTACGCCTCCTCGACGATGGGCGCGGCCCGCTCGGCCACTTCGCGCTCGCGCTCGTAGAAGTAGAAGCGCACGCCGCCCGTCTTCGCGCCCAGGTCCTTCGCGTAGGTGTACTTGAAGCCGCCGTCCGTGCCGCCTCCCAGCATCAGCGGTGCGCCGGAGAACACCGCGCCGCCGTCCTCGCTGGTGACGCCCGCGAGCGTGCCCGCGTCGCCCACCGTGCCGCCGTCCACCAGCGCCACCACGCCCGGGGGCGGGATGCCGCCATCGGGAAGGCCCGTGACGGTCGGAGGGATGCCGGCGTCGGACGCGCCCATGTCGAGCGCGATGCCATCGGTCGGGGGCATCCGATCACCCGGCGGTGCCATGGTCACGTTGCCGGAAGGGGTGACCTCCGGGCCGCCCGGCGGAGACTGCGGGTCGCCCGTCTGGGGCGACGTGGTGGGCGCCTGCGGATTGGCGCCGCCCTGCGTGCCGGGAGGATTCTCATGCGCGGTGTGGTCCGCGGGCTTCGCCAGGCCGGTGGCGGCGGGGCCCACGAGGATGTCGATATGCCGCCACTCGAACTCGAAGCTGTTCACGGGCGTCTTCCCCGCGCGGCGGGGAACGACGAAGACCTGGGCCAGCGCGAGCTCCGGCAGGAGCAGGGCCAGCAGCACGGCGATGACGTGCGGACGGGGGTTCAAAAAGCACCTCGGTACGGCGAGGAGACAGGCTATCAGGGGCCTAGCGGAAGGCTCCCTCTCCCACCGGAAACGCACAAGCGGTCCTTTTGTTTCTTTGCGTTGCGGTGGACGTCCCGGCGCTTCTCCCTCTATGCACGCCGTGGGACTTGGCGGCGGTCGGGATGGCCCGGTATGGAGGAGGGAATGAATCGTCTCTCTCTCGTCGCCGCTACCGCGCTCCTCGCCTTCGGTTGTGGCAAGGACAGTTCCGATAACAAGGCTGAGTGTCAGCTTGAAGCCATCGACCTGACCGGTTGTGACAGGTCGACGTTGGGTGCCGTTCAGGCGGAAGGCGTGTGGAACGTCAACGTCGACCTGAATGACGGCTACTCGGGCCCTTCGTCCATCCGGTTCTCGCCCGGGGAGCCGCTCCTCGTCGGCCTGGCGATGACGACGAAGCAAGTCACTCCGGACACCTTCTTCCTGGCCAGCGACGTGGCGGGCAGCACGGCCGGCTCGACGGTGCGCTACGCGTTCGCCGGCTGCAAGGCCTCCGGGCCGGGCGAGGTGCTGGGGGTGGTGCGCGTGTGCGGCAACGGCGCGACGGTGAGCCAGGGCACCTTCACCGCCAGGCGCGTCGTGCGTCGCGAGGGCGAGGCCGAGTCCGACCGCGTGGCGCTGTTGGGCCAGGGCGTGCTGCCCCGCGGCGCCGCCAACGGCGTGGCGGTCGCGGACGGTTACGCCTACGTCATCGCGGGCAGCGAGGGCCTGTTCGTCTACAACGTGAAGGATCCCGCGAACCCGACGCTGGTGTCCGAGCAGAAGATTCCCTCGGAGACGTTCACCAACGCGCTCGTCAACGGCACGACGCTCTACCTGGGCACCTACGCGAAGGGCATCCGCATCTGCAGCCTCGCCAACCCGGAGGTCCCCACCTGCGACAAGACGGTGCTGGGGGACCTGGCGGTGCGCGTGGACGGCCTGGCGAAGGCCGGCAACCTGCTCTACGTGGCGTCGCCCCTGCCCAAGTCGGACATCATCATCCTGGACGTGACCCAGCCGTCCGCGCCGACCCTCGTGGTGCGCTACACGGTGGAGGGCTCCTCGCCCGACCTGAGCGAGTACCCCTATGCCCTGGCGGTGCAGGACAACCGCCTGTACGTGAGCAACTGGAGCTACGGCATCACGGTGACGGACCTCGCGCCCCTGGCGACGACGGCGAAGTTGCCCAAGATCCTGGGCCGCTTCGGCGGGCCCTCCACCAGCGCCCTGGCGGTGGGCAAGCTGGGGGACACCGCGGTCGTCTACCAGGGCTCGGACGCGTGGGGCTCCTCCATCCTGGCGCTGGACGCCACGAACCCGGAGGCCATCGTGCAGCGCGGCGAATTGCCGCTGCGGCTCGAGGCGACGCTGGGCGGCATGACCCTGTCGGGCACCACGCTCTACGTGGCCAACTACCAGGACGGCCTGCGGGTGTACGACGTGTCCACGCTGGGGACGCCGAAGGCCGCCGGGTACTTCAACACCTGGAACGAGACCGACGCGGGCCGTGGCAAGAGCTACTTCGACGGCCTGCAGGGCGTTCATGTCGCGGACGGGCTGGTGTATGGGTGGGACACGACGCGCGGGCTGCTCATCTTCCGCCACACCCCGTGACGCCAAGGCTGTGTCATGACCCCGTTGAACGGATGTGGACGCTGCCAGACCCTGCCCGAGACGCCGGACGTACCGGGGCGTCTCTTCCTGTGGCCGCCGCTGGGCCACAGCCTGGGCAAGCTGGTGGCGCACCTGCGTGATTCGGGGGACACCTTCCAGCTGCGCACCGACGTCCAGTGTGTCGTGGTGGGGATGGGGCAGGGCGGCCTGCGGAAGCTCTCCGCGAGCCTCCCCAACGTGCTGACGGCGGAGGAGGTGCGGGGCACGCGCGCCCTCTTCGTCGAGGGCGACGGCGAGCCCGGCATGGCGGACTTCCCGCGCGTGGACTCACTGCAGCGGCTCACCACGCTGCATCAGTCCGGGTGGCTGGTGGACATGCTGGCGGAGTCGCGGCTCACCACGTTCTTCCAGCCCATCGTGCACGCGCAGGACACCTCGCGCGTCTTCGCGCACGAGGCGCTGTTGCGAGGCCGCGACCGCGACGGGGCGCTGGTTCCCCCGAACCGGCTGTTCGACACGGCGCGCGAGGCGGACCTGTTGTTCCAACTGGACCTGGCCGCGCGGACCACGGCCATCCGCGAGGCGGTGCGGCACCAGCTGAGCACGCACCTGTTCATCAACTTCACGCCCACGGCCATCTACGATCCGGCCTACTGCCTGCGCTCCACGGTGGCGGCCATCCGCGAGTCGGGCATCCCGGAGTCGCACGTCGTCTTCGAGATCATCGAATCCGACCGGGCCGCGAACGCGGCGCACCTGCGCGCCATCGTGGATTTCTATCGGGCGGCGGGCTTCAAGGTGGCGCTGGACGACCTGGGCGCGGGCTACTCGTCGCTGAACCTCATCCACCAGCTCCGGCCGGAGTTCATGAAGCTGGACATGGAGCTGGTGCGGGGCGTCCACGCGGACCCCTACAAGGCGTCCATCGTGCAGAAGCTGCTGGAGATCGCCCGGCAGCTCGGCATCCAGACGGTGGCCGAGGGCATCGAGACGCCCGAGGAGCTGTCCTGGGTGCGCCGGCACGGGGTGGACTTCGTGCAGGGCTATCTCATCGCGAAGCCCGCGGGCGCACCGGCGAGCACCACCCCGCGCATCACGGATTGAGCAGCGAGTTGGACGTGCCCGAGCGCTCCAGGCTCGCGGCGCGCGCCAGCCGCAGGTCATCGCCCGCGCTCTGCAGGGCGATGCGCGCGGCGTAGCTGTCCCGGCGGTTGGCGGCATCCCGGGCGTAGGCGATCTGCGCGCGGATGCGTTCGGCCTGGACCACGACGCCACCCTGCCCGAAGGCCGCGGCGCTCTGACGAACGACGGAGAAATCCTCGTCGGCGATGTCCAGGGCGTTGTCCACGTTCATCTCGCCCTGCTCCAGCGCCTGATCCGCCGCGAGCATCCACTGGCCGCCGGATTGGATCCGCGCCAGCCGTTGCTGCCGGGCACGCTCGGCCTCGTAGGCGCGCTGCTCATGCGTGTCCACCTGGGTCTGCACGGACTGGGTGCGCTCGGTGGCGCGCGTGTCGCGAGCTTCCATCTCCTGCTCCAGGTCCGCGATGCGCTGGCGCAGACGCGTCACTTCCTCATTGGCAGCGGCGGCCTGCTGCGTCTGGGCCTGCCCCTGCGCGCCCTGAGGCGCTTGCGTTGTTTGAACCGGCGTCTGGGTTTGCCCCTGTACCCCCTGGGGAGCCTGCGTCGTCTGATCCGAGGGCGTCTGGGCCGGTGCGGTCGTGTCAGACGGAGCGGCGGCGCCAGTTCCCGCCGTGCCCGCCCCACCCGTCGCGGGCGGCGTGGCGGATCCGGTCCCCGTCGTGCCGGCAGCACCCGCGCCGCCCGTCGCGGTCCCCGGCTCCTGCACCGTCACGCTTGACGTATCCAGCGGTGCCTCGCTCGTGCCTTCCGGAGCGACGTTGCTCTGAGGGGCCGAGGAGGCCGCACCCGTGTCGTAGGCGCCGCCGAAGCCAGGGGCATTCGTCTCAGTGGGACCGGAGGCTGGCGCAGTCCCCGCGGCACCCGAGCCCGTCGCGGGCTGCCCCGAGGTGGTTCCACCCGTGGTCGGAGTCGTCCCCGCCGCCCCCGGACCCGTGGCGGGCTGTTCCGTGGGGCTCCCCGCGGCTCCAGCGCCTCCCGTGCCCGTCTGGGGCTGCGCCGCCTCCGTCTCCGTCGCCTCATTCGACGCGGGCTCCTGCTCGAAGACCGTGGGGACGGGCGGCGGCACATACCTCTGGGACTGCTGGACCGCGACATCGCCCGAAGTGACCGGCGGGTCGCCATCGGACATCAGGGGCGTCAGCGAGTAATAGCTGCCTTCGGTCGGATCCGACGGGGCCTGGATGACATAGCCCTGCGGAGGCCGCGCACCGTTCCGGTCCTCATTGGCCTGCTCATAGGCATCCTGCAAGGCCGCGGCGGCGGGGTCCCTCACGGACGGATCCTCTGGAGGCAACGGCTCCGGGTCGTACGCCTGACCCATGCTCAATCCCGCGACGATGGCGATCCAGAGGCGCATGCCCTGAAGATGTCCACGCGCGAACGCATCCACATCAGCGCCAGCGCCCCTCCGCCCGCTCCTCCGCCAGGAGGGCGGAAAGGGCTCAAGCCTTCGAGCGCCGGGCCAACAGCTCGTCCGCCGCACGCCGTCCCGTCTCGAGCGCGCCATGCACGGTGCCTTCATCTCCGCCCACGTGCGTGGCCTCGCCAGCGAAGAAGAGCGTCCGCCCCACGGGCCTCGCGAGTGTCTCGACGGCGTCCATCGCGCCCGAGGGAATGACCGCGTAGCCCCCGCGCGTGTACGGCTCCGCCTGCCAGTCCTGTACGCGCCACGCTTCCAGCCGCGCGTGCAGCTCCCGCACGGGGAGATGGAAGAGCAGGGACAGCCCTTGGAGTGCGCGTCCCAGCACCACCTTCTCGCTCGAGCGGGACAGCGAGGCGGCGGTAGGGCCTCCACTCCAGCCCACCAGGTGCCGCGTGCGTCGATGGGGCGACAGCGTCCACCACGTGGAGAACGCGGAGGCGGGCGCGTGGAAGAAGCCAAAGCGCGAGGTGTCCTCCTGCTCCCGCCAGAACGCCGTGCGGAAGCGCAGCAGGACCTTCACCAGGGAGCCCATCGCCAACCGGTTCCAGGCGCGCTCCTGCTCACGCACGCGAGGCACGAAGCGCACGGCCCCCGGAGCGGGCGGCTTCGCCTGCAACACACCCACGGGAAGCGTCACCACCGCGTGCTTCCCCTGGAACGTCCCGAGCGGAGTGCCCTGCCTCGTCCGGGCCCGCACGAGGACCGAGCCCGGTCTCCAGCGCACCTCCTCGGCCACGGCGTTGAGGAACAGCGTGTCCGGCTTCGCGAACAGCTTCTCGGCCATCGCGTGCGGCACGCGGTCATACCCCTCCAGCACGCGCGACGGCGTCGTGCCCCCGGCTGCGTCAGCGGTCCGCTCCATCCGCGAGATGGCGAGCGTGCTCGCGACGCACGGATCCGCCGCGTAGAAGCCCCGGACGTACGAGCGCGCCATCGCGCACACGACGGGCGGCCACCGGTGGATGCGCGCCTGCTCCGCCACCCACGCTGCCATGGGCCGGTCCGGTCCCTGCGCGGACATCAGGGGCTCCTGGAACGCGAAGGCGTCGTCCCCGTCACCCAGCTTCCCACGCCACAGGAGCGCATGCGTGTCGTTGCATGGGCTTACCGTCAGCCCCGCCCGGTGGATGCGCCTCAGCAATCCAGCGGGCTTGCCATGGACGAACTCGGCGCCCAGCTCCAGGGGCACGTCCGCCACCGTGTCCCGGAGCGTCGCCATGCGGCCGCCCACGCGGTCTCGGGCCTCCAGCACGATGACCCGCAGGCCCTGGCTCATCAATCGTTCAGCCGCGGCGAGCCCCGCGGCACCGGCCCCCAGGATGACGACATCCGCCTTGTGATCCATGCCGCTCCTGCTTCCGCGGCGAGGAAGCGCCCATCATGGAAAGACGCCCGCGGCCCACCGACGAACGGGGGCCGCGAGCCGGGGCTCCCCTCCCAGTCGGGAGAGGAACAGGGGAGGGGAGTGGCGCTGCTAGTAGGTCTTCGGCGAGCTGCTGGAACCCGTGTTGGAGCCCGTGTCCGGGTTCATCGTGGAGTCGTTGCCGGTGCCCTGGTTCTTGTCATCCATGCCCGAGCCGCCCGTGCCCTCGTTGATGGACGAGTCCGGCGCCATCGGGTCGGAGCCCGAGCCGCCCGTGCCCGAGCTCGGCGAGATGCTGGTCGCCATGTTCTTCTCGTCCTTCACCTGGAAGCTGGCGCGGATCTCCTGGCCCTCCTTCAGGCTCTTGGCGTTCTTCATGCTCGGGTCGGTGAACTGCGTCTTGCTGTCGATATCCAGGGGCACCACCGCGCCGCTGGTGCTGCTGACGTAGACCTTCTTGCTCTCGCTCTTGACGACCTTGCCCGTCAGCTCGTTCGCGCCTGTCATGCTCGACGAGCCCGTCGAGTGCGCCGCGGACGACCCCGAGCCGCCCATGGCGTCCGAGCTGCCCGTGCTCCCGGAGGAGCCCTGCATGCTGCCGGACGACGTCGACGGCTGCTGCGCGCCCTGCTGCGTCGTGCTGTCCTGGGCAAAGGCCACACCCGAACCCAGCAGCGCCACGGACGCGAAAACCCCAATGAGCTTCTTCATGGAATCTCTCCCGGATGATGTGTGAGTGGGACGGGGCGGCACCCACGGGGCCCCCCGCTGGGAAAAAGCTAGGGGTGGTGGGCGCGGGAGACAGGCCGGAGGGGGAAGACCGCGTGCGTGCCCGTTCGCTCTCCGGCCCGTGGGGCGTGGCCCGGAACCGACAACCGGCGCTCCAGCCGCCGGGTGGGGTGCTTGAAGCCGATTCCGGATTCACCTAGCGTGCTGGGGAAAGAGCGGAGGCTGGCCTCACGGCTGCCCCTGCCAGGAGACCGTGACCTCGATGC
>NZ_RAWR01000193.1:0-20711 GCF_003986945.1 Corallococcus sp. AB018
CACCTGGGGTTGCTGCTGTTACCGGAACGAAGGAGCGAGAGGCGCTTCCCACGAGTCGTAAAAATCAAGATGAGCAACTACGACAAGAAGTGGGTGAAGCGCCCTCGCCCTAACTGACCGGCATTGGGACTAGTCGTAGCCGCACATGAAGACTGAGAAGTGGGAGCTGCCCCTCACCTTGTAGTGGAGCTTCCGGAATCCCGTGTGCGCGGCCTCGATGGCGGGATGGGCCAGGATCCACTTCATCGTGGTGGGCACGTCGTCACAGGGCTCGCTGAACGTGTCGTTGAGTTCCTCCAGGAAGGCGGAGGCCCTCGCGTTGGTCTCGAGCGCCTCCCGGCGCAGACCCTCCACCTGCGCCCGGGTGCGGATCTCCCGCGTCTGCGGCTCGCTGAGCCAGGTGCTTCCGTCGGAGAAGCGCACGTCCAGCGCGAGCCGCGCGGTGCGCCTCGCCGTCGTGTCCAGCGTGACCTGGAGCGGCAGGCCGGGTTCGTGGGCGTTCTTCCCCATGGGAACTGGCGTCAGCCGCCGGAGCACCTGGCCCTGGGCATCCAGCTCCACGAGGGTCGCCTCGGTGGGGCGGGGGACGAGCTGGTGCGCGAACACCTTCATCTGGAGCGGGGTCGTGTCTCCCACGAGGAAGTCCTTGGGCTCCTCCAGGACCAGCGGCGGTTGGGCCGGCCCAGGCTGGGAATGGAGATCGTCACAGCGCACGGTCAGCTTCACGTTGAAGTCGTGCTCCGCGGGAGGCAGTCCCTTGCAGGCCAGCTTGACGTGCAGGGTCTGCTGCAAGGCGGTGCGGGCGCCTTCACAGCGGAGCACCTGCTGCATGGGCCAGAGCGGCGGGGCCAACTGGATGGGGCCTCCCGCCTTGGTGGCATCCTCGGGCCGCAGCGTGAGGTTCACGTTCCCCGCGGCGCTGCTTAGCTCCATCTTCTCCAGGCTGTCGCCACAGGAGTGCCGCAGCTCGATGCTCGGATGGAGCCAGAGGGGCGTGGCGCCGCCGCCGTCGATGCCGCTGAGCTTTCCCTTCATCACGTAGGCGGTGGTGTTCTGGCGGGCTTCGACCTGGGGCCGACGCATGGCCTCCACGGCGAACTGCACGAGCCGCTGCTGGTAGCGGCTGGCCTGGTTGGGGGTCAGGCGCGCCTGCTGCGCGTCCGTGAGCGGCACGACCGGGAACGGGTTGTCGGGGAGGGGCTCCCGGCTCTTGAGGATGAGCTGGTCGGAGCCCCGCTTCGTCTCCACCCGGAGCCAGAGGGTCTCGGCGGGCTGGGGCGTCAGCGCGTCCTGCAGGTCGGTGGCGTCGAGCTGGGGCAGGGGCACCCGGGTGAAGCCCCTGGGCGGCTGGGTGATGCCTGTCACCTTCATGCCCTTCTGGAGGCCCGCCTCGGCGGCGACGCTCTTGGGCTCCACCCGGGTGACGGTGACCGTCTCACCATCCGACCGGGCGGAGTAGCCCGCGGACTTCATCGTGACGGTGAATGGCGCCGCCGCGAACAGCCAGGCGCCAGCGAACGCGGACAGCAGCGAGGCGAGGAACATGGGGAGCACGTTAGCGCGGTGCGAAGCGCTTCGCGGACCGCAGCTTCGCCTTCATGGCCTCCATGTCGCGGTTGCGCGGCGGGGAGGTGGTCACCAGCGAGTCCATCAGCCGTCGCGCTGTCTCGGTGATGTCCTCGACGGCGCGGTTGAAGGCCTCCTCGTTCGCCTTCGAAGGGGCACTGGTGCCGCTCAGCTTCCGCACGAACTGAACGGCCGCCGCCCGCACCTCCGCGTCGGACGCGGGGGGCTCGAAGTTGAACAGCGTCTTGATGCTCCGACACATGGACGGGTCCCCTGGCGTGAAGTGCCGCCAGCGTACCCCACGCCCGTGCTCCCGCCGCCGGTGTGAACCCTATCGAATCAAATCTTGTGGGGATAAGCTGTCTAGCTGGATGTATCCGCAAGAGAGGATGAAGCTCATGAAGCTTGTATCGGGTGTGTTCGCGGCACTGGTCATCGCGACGCTGGCGGCCTGCGGTGGTACGGATTCCGGCGACGTGTCGGAGGACCTGGGACAGGTCTCCAGTGCCTTGTCGACCTGTTCGACGACCTGTGCGTCGGGGACGACGGTGTCGTGCTCGGGGAGCTCCTGCTCCTCCGTGGACGGCCAATATGTGCAGTGCAACGGCTCCTATCAGTACTGTCCCTCGACCCCTCCGCCCAGCTGCACGCGCGCCAACACGTGCACGTTCATTGACGGCACGTCGTGTCCCTCCGTCGGCACCTACCGGGATTGCTGTCTGAGCGGGCTGCCCACGGGGAGCTGCTACTGCAAGCCCGGCAACACCTGGACCTGCACCCTTCCCCCCGAGGATCCGTAAGCACGGCCCGCGAATCCATTCGCCGCGGAGTTCAACGCGCCCTATCCGAACCAGGCGCGCTGCATCGCCGCGCGGGGCGTGTACGACACCTCCCCGTACGACGACAGCCTCTACGTCTGCGACCTCATCCCGGCCGGTCTGGGCAAGGTCCACTGGGTGGAGTGACGGTCTCACCCACGCCGTCCGGAGCGGGTTGCTTCCGGACGGCGCGGGAGTTGTTCTTGTTGTTGCTGGAGACGTGAAACCGATTTCAGGGGGACATCATGCGGCTCGACATCTTTTCGGAGATGCAGCACCCGAAGGAACGCTGGAGCGGTCCGGACCACGAGCACCAGCTCATCCAGGAGACGCTGGAGCAGGCGCGGCTGGCGGACGAGATGGGCTACGGCGTCTGGTGGCAGGTGGAGCACCACACCGCCGTGGAGTTCAGCTACAGCTCCGCGCCGGAGATCATGCTCACCGCCATCGCGCGGAGCACGAAGAACCTGCATGTCGGACACTCGTCGGTGCTGGCGCCCATGCGCTTCAATCATCCCATCCGGATCGCGGAGCGCGCGGCCTTCATCGACCACCTGAGCGGGGGCCGCTTCCAGCTGGGACTGGCGCGCAGCACCATCCCGGAGTGGCGCACCTTCAACATCGAGCCTGACTCCACGCGCGGGCAGATGCAGCAGGCGTTCGAGCTGGTTCCGAAGCTGTGGACGCAGGACAAGGTGTCGTGGGACGGGCCGGACCTGCGGCTGAAAGACGTCAGCGTCATCCCGAAGCCGTACCGCAAGCCGCACCCGCCGCTGTGGCAGGCGTGCTCCAGCCCCGCGTCCTTCGAGCAGGCGGGGCGCAACGGCGTGGGCGCGCTGGGCGTGACGCTCTGGGCCTCTCCGGAGGAGGTGGCGGAGATGATCCACATCTACCGCGAGGCGCTGCGCACGCGCTGCGAGCCGGTGGGCGCGTTCGTCAACGACCAGGTCGCCTTCTTCACCTTCGTGCACTGCGCGGACAGCGAGCGCGAGGCGATGGAGAACGGCGCCGCGAAGGCCGCCGCCTGGTACACCAGCGGTTCGTTCACCTTCTTCGAGGCGAAGGACGCCTTCGTGAAGACAGCCGCGGAGCTGGAGGTGCTGGCGAAGGACCCGGCGGGCGGAGGCCTGACGGGCCAGTACCTGCGCAAGAAGGACCCGAACGCGCCGCAGTCCCAGGCGCAGCGCCTCCTGGGCCGCATCATGGGCGGTGAGCAGGTCCCGGACGAGCAGGTCTGGGAGGTGCTGAGCGCGCAGGACTCGCTCATCGTCGGGACCCAGGAGCAGGTGCGCGCGGGGCTCAAGCGCTACCAGGCGCTGGGCATCGACGCGCTCATGTCCTTCCACCAGGTGGGCGCGCTGGCGCACGACAAGGTCCTGAAGAGCATCCGGCTCACGGGCGAGCTCATTCCGGAATTCCGGACACCGGCCGCGCCGTAAGAGGGAAGGAGAGGGCAGGGGAGCGTGGAGGTCCAACACCCACGCTCCGCGCCACTTCTCCCGCGCGGCGGGACGGAGCAAGCTGAACTTCGTGTCCCGCCGCTCACAGCTGCTCCTCCTGCTCGGCGTGTCAGTGCTCCTGCACGCGGCGCTCCTCTTCGCGCTGTGGCGGAGCCCGTCCGCCAACGTCCGGCGTCACGAGCCGTCGCGGGTCATCGAGATGGAGGTTGTCACCCGGGACGCACGCCCCGCGCCGCCCGTGCCGGAAGAGGAGCCGAGGCGCTCGCCAGCGCGTCCGGACGAGCGCGAGCCCTCCACGCGCGCCCGGAAGAAGGACGAAGCGCCAGCGCAGGTGGCGGAGCGCGAACCCTCCACGCGCGCGGGGAAGAAGGACGAAGCGCCAGCTCCACCCGAGACTCCCGGGACCGCCGCTTCGGAACCCATCGCGGAAGCGCCCACCGAGCGCGCGTCACCTCCGGTCCGGGATGTCCCGCTCCAACTGGAACCGCCCGGGCTGCTGGGCGGTGGGCTCCTCAAAGGGCCTCCGTCAACGGGGCGGACGATCCGCAACGTCCCCGGCTCGGAGCCGGACCCCAAGGCCCTGGCGGCCCGTGAGGCGGAGGAGGCGCGTCAGAAGGTGGATGGCTGGGCCAAGGATGCGACCGCGTCCTCGCGAGCCACGGGCGCGACGCCTCCCTACTTCGCGAAGCTGCGCCAGGGCTTCTCCGAGCGGCTGGTGAACCCGCCCCCTCCCAACACCGATGTGCTCGCCCGCCGGCTGAAGCGCGAGCAGCTGGAGTCCATCGAGCGCTTCGGCAAGACGGGCACTCCCTTCGCGCCCCAGGCGCGCGACGTCCGCCGGGAGACGTCCGACCGGCTGCTCGCGGCCGTGGAGGCCGGGCGCGCGGCGAATATGTACATGGTGGACGTCACGGCCCCCGTGCTCGCGCTCGTCGCCATCGTGGAGGTGCGGCAGGCGCGCGACGGCAGCCTCATCGACCTCCAGGTGCTGGAGGGCTCCGGGGACCCGAAGTTCGACCGCTGGGCGGTGTCCCACCTGCGGGATGCGCTCGCCAGCGCGGAGGCTCCCACGGACGGCGGCGTGGGCATCCGCGAGGACGGGATGCGGACCCGCTGGCGGTTGGAGGAGTACCTCGGCAACCCCCGCGTGCGGGTCCACCTCATCTCCATCTACTGATTCATTCCGTCCCGATGCCGCCGATGCGCTCGCCCGTCGCGGCGTCCAGCACGCGAAGGCTGCCCCATTGCGGCACGTACACCCGGCCGCCCCGGACCCAGAGGGCCGTCAGCTGAGAGGTGAAGTTGGATTCGGGCAGGGCCACGTCCCATGCCACGGCGCCGGTGCGCAGGTCTCGCCGGATGAGTTGTGCACCGCCCTTGTCCAGCTCATAGACGACGTAGACGGCGTCCTGCGTGATTTCCCCCACCTCCGGCGCGGTGTCCCGCAGGAGGAGCGGATCCTTCTCCGACACGGTGTCGTGCCACAGCGGCTTGCGGTTGCCCGGCGCGTACAGCCCCACCAGGGGCACCTGCGTCCCCGGCCACCGCGTGCCCAGCGCCAGCGTATAACCGCCCGTGCGGAAGAGGTACTTGGTGGAGAAGCCGCGGATGTCGGAGGGCGGGTAGCTGGAGCGCTCGCAGGAGGTGGGGTGCTCCGCCGGCCGGCTCATGTTGCACGTCTGGGGACTCAAGGGCGGCGTGGCGCAGCCCTTCGGCGCACGGGGCGCGGGCTTCGCGGTGGCCGTGAGCGTGTCGAAGAGCAGGTGCTGGTGGTCCACCAACTCCACCCAGACGGACGTCGTGTCTCCGGGCGGGATGCAGAGCCGGCGCGGCGAGTCCGTCAGCGGCACGCGCCCCAGCCGCTTTCCGGTCTCCAGCTCCAGCAGGTTCACCGTGCGCTGCTCGCTCATCACCAGCCGGCCGTTCTGGGCGATGACCTTCGTGTAGCGGGAGGCGTCCGGCCCTTCCGAGGGCGACGACTCCCAGAGCTTCTGGAACGTCCGGCCGTCGAACGCGGCGATGAAGTGCCGGAAGCCGGAGCTGGGTTCGTGCACGCTCACGTGGCCGACGATGTCCTCCGTCCCATCCCCGTTGACGTCCACGAACGCAGGCGCGCCCCGCTCCACCCACTGGATGCGCTCGGGCGCGGGCTTGGGCGGCTCGGGCGGAGGCGTGGGGATGACTGGAGGCGCAACGGGGCGGACGGCCGCGGGAGGCGGGGTGCGGATGGGCTCGTGCGTGTCCGGGCCTGCGGCGAGGAAGAACACCGCGCCCATGACTCCCATCAGGACCATCACCGCGACGCCCGCGAGCATCACCACGACCTGCTGGTTCTTCTGGGCGGGCGGCGGCGCGCGCGGGCCGGGCTGCACCGGAAGCGGGCCGTCCAGGTCGAAGGCGTGGCCGCAGTAGCCGCAGACGTAGTGCGTCTTCGCGGTCTGGGGTGTGAAGGGCGCGTTGCAGTGGGGACAGCGCGAAGCTCTGGGCCGGGCCATGACACCGGGTGTAGCACTCCATGCCCACGAGGTGGCTGAAACACGAAAGCCCCCTCCCTCCGCGAAGGGAGGAAGAGGGCTTTGCGCACTCACGCCGGTGTCAGGCGGCGACTACGGCACCGTGGCGAGCAGGGAGACGCCCGAGTACGCGGAGTAGCCGCGCACGGAGACGTACCAGGTGCCGGCCGCGGGGGCGGTGATGGTGCAGGACTCCCCGTTGCCGCTGAGGTACGGACGGCAGTTGTACGCGGTCGTGGTGGGCTGCGAGCCCTGGCGCACGTAGAGGTCCGCGTCACCCGTGCCGCCGGACTGCTCCACCGTCAGGGTGGTGGCGCCCGCGGGGACGGTGATGGCGTAGTGCTTGAAGGAGCTGGCCGCGCCGGAGATGCCGGTCTGGTTCAGCAGCGTCTGCGTCGGCTGCTGCGGGGCATTGATGGTGGTGTTGATCCAACTGGCGAAGGACGACACGCGGCCGTACATGCCCGCGTACGACGCGTCGGCGCAGCCGTAACCCCAGCTCACGATGCCCGCGAGCACGCGGGTGCTGCCATTGAGGACGGTGAGGGGACCGCCGCTGTCACCCTGGCAGGAGTCCTTGCCCGGGGCCTTCGCGCCCAGCTGGTCCGCGGTGATGGTCTCCTCACCCTGGTAGTCGGCCTGCGCGGCGGCGTTGCTGATGATGTTCACGTCCACCGTCTGGAGCGTGGTCGGCAACGAGGAGGAGCCGCTGGACAGCGTGCCCCAGCCCGTGACGCGCGCCACGGCGCCGACGCCGCCCACGCCCGAGGCCTCATCCGCCGCCGTGACGTACGGGATGGCCTTCACGTTCGCGCCGCTCAGGTCCAGGGGCGAGGACAGCTTGAGGAGCGCCGCGTCCTTGCCGTAGTTGGCGTCCACGTAGCCCGGGTACACGACCACCTGGGACACGGTGCGGACCTGCCCACCGGTGGTGGTGGTGCGGTTGGTGACGCCCGCCACGATGCGGCCCGGCTTGGAGATGCTGCCGCCGGAGTTCACGCAGTGCTGCGCGGTGAGGATCCAGCTCTCGTTGATGATGGAGCCGCCGCAGAAGTGGCTGCCGCTGCTGCTCTGCAGCGACACCTGCCAGGGGTTCGCCGCGATGGTGGTCGCCGAGCCACCGACGATCTCCTGGGTGGTGGCGGCGGGAGCCGGCGTCTCCGGCTGGGCCTGCTTCTCTTCCGTGGTCTGGGGACCGCAACCGACGACCAGCAGCGACACCGCGCTGGCAGCAGTCCAGCGACGCACCATCTGAGCCGAAATCATGTGAACCCCGTTTTTGTTGGAAAATATGAGGCGGCGGGATTCTGGATGAACCCAGGACTCCTTGTAAATGCCCTGGCCGACGATTTATTGTAACTGGATAACTACTGTGATGGGGTTGGCGTGACTGCTACAGCGTGTCACATGTCCAGGCTCTGGATGTCTACTCGGCGACGAAGGTGAAGCCTGGAGACACCTCCAGGCGGTAGCCGGGGTCCTCGAAGACCACCCGGGTGCCGGTGCCCTCCAGCATGTCTCGCACGTGGCTTACGTGGACGCGCAAGGCGTTGTCATGCAGGCGCGGGTCGTAGTCCGCGTTCCACATGGCGCGCACGCAGTCCTCCTTCGGCAGGATGCGGCCTGGTTGGCGGGCCAGGGCGTAGAGCAGCCTTCGCGGCAGGGCTCTGCGCTCCAGGGAGACGGTCTTCCCTGGGGCGCGCAGCTCGTGACGGCGGGCGTCCAGCACCACCTCTTCCGGCGCGGGCGCCTGCGGGAGGGAAGCGGCTTGCGCGGCGGAGGCGAGTGGCCGGTTCAGCTCCGCCATCAGCTCGGGGTCCACTCCTCCCCTGGTGCCTTCGCGCGTGGCCTCCTCCAGGGCCTGCGCCGCCTCGCGGGCGCGGCCCGCGTGACGGTGGAGCGTGGCGCGGGTCAGGTGTCCCAGCATGCGCTCCAGCGCGAAGTCGTCACCCCGGGCCAGGGGCTCCAGCGCGGTGAGCAGCGCCGTGGCGCGCGGGGCGTCCGCGCTCCGGGCGGCGGCCAGGGCGGCCAGGGCGCGCTGGCGGGCGGCGATGCCGGGGCGCACCTCGCGGGGCTCCACTGTGACGGGCGGTGCCTCCGGCCCCGGCACGTCCAGCGTGCGCGCCACCCGGGCGGCGCGCATCAGCCCCACCACGCCGCGCGCCCGGACCTCTTCCTCCACCGCGTCCAGCTGTGCGTGGCCCTCCGCGCGCCGGCCCATTTCCAGCAGCATGCGGCCCGAGCCCACGCGGCACAGCAGCCGGACGAAGAGGTAGCCCGCCTTCTCCGCGCGGCCTTCCGTCTCCCTCAGCGCCGCGAGCGCCGCTCCGCGCTGTCCCGACTCTCCGCGCACCCACGCCGCGATGCAGTCCAGCTCCAGCGCGAGGCGGGGGGCGCCCAGCTGGCCCAGGCGCTCCCGGGCGCTGGCGAGCGCGGCGTCGGCCTCCGTGAAGCGGCCCAGCCGGCTGAGGATGCCCGCGGACATGGCCGCCACCAGGGGGCCCCGCGAGTCGAGCGGCGCGTCCTCCAGCAATGACACACATTGGGCCAGGGGCTCCGCCAGCTCGCTGTCCCGGCCTTCAATCCAGAGCATCAGCGCGCGGGCGTAGGCGCACCAGCCCAGCACGCGCCGGTCCCCGGTCGCGGTGGCGGCGTTGTCCAGCATCGCCAGGGATTCATCCAGCCGTCCCTGGAAGAAGCGCAGCGCGGTCCATGCCAGCAATTGCTGGAGGAAGACCTCCGCGCTGCTCGGCACCGGCATGGACTCCAGCGTGCGTTCGCAGGCCTCCGGCTCCATAGCGAAGAGGGCCACCCGCACCAGCACGGCGCCCACGCCCTCGCGCAGGGCCTCGTTCGACTCCGGGTCCGGCGCTCCGGCGTCGGCCTCCAGCGAGGCGCGCAGGGCCAACAGCTCCGGATAGGCCCGGCGCAAATCCAGCAGCCGCACCCGCGCTCTCGCATGGGCCAGCTTCACCTGGGGCGTGCGCAGCGCGGCGGGCAGCGAGTCCAACAGGCCCAGGAGTTCGTCCGCGGCGCCGTGGCGCACCAGGGCCTCCGCCTGCGCGACGATGAAGTCCGCGCGCGCTTCATGCCGGCCGAGCGCCTGGAGGTGGCGGCACACCGCGCGCACCCGGACCACGGCGGGCAGGGGCTCCTCTTCCAGGGCCTCCAGCAGCGCTTCGTGGCCCGCGCGCGCTTCGTCCGGCGACAGCAGGGACACCATCGCCTCGCGCACCAGGTCGTGCACGCCGTGCCGGCCCCGCGAGTCCGTCTCCACCAGCAGCTTCGCGCCCAGCTGGCGCAGCGCCTGGTCCGCCGCGTCGCCGGACAGCACCGGCCGCAGCGTGCTCATGGTGAGCGGCAGCTGGCTCAGGGACATCATCGCGGCCAGCCGCCGTTCGTCCGCGGGCAGCGCGGCGAGCGCCGCCCGCACCGGTTCGTCCCCGCCCGTGTCGCCCGCGTGGGCGCGGCGCAGGAGGAAGGGCAGGCCCCGCGAGCGGCCCCACGCCGCGTCGAAGCCGTCGCGCTTTCCATAGAGCGCGTCCAGCTCCCGCCACAGCTCTCTCGCGGCCTCCTCCGGCAGGCCCTCCAGCCGCAGCTCCACCCGGTCCGGACTCGCCGCGTGCCGGGGCACCGACTCGCGCGAGGTGGCCAGCAGCGTGCCCTGCCGGAGCCGACCTCCCAGGTCCTCCACCAGCGCGGCGCGCTCCGGCGGCCCGAGCACGTGCAGGTCGTCCAGCACGCACAGGGCGCGGCGCGCCTCCAGCTCCCCCGCCAGCGCCTCCAGCCGGGACGCGTCCGACAGGGCCTGGGCCACGGGCGCTTCGCTCAGCAGGCGGCGCACGTCGTCCACCACCGTGTCCAGCGTGTCCCCGGGCCGCACGCGCCGGTGCACGACGGGCCCCCGGTGCTTCGCGGCCACCGCCGCCACCAGCGCGGACTTGCCCGCCCCGGGCAGCCCGTAGACGACGCCCGTGCGCACGCGCCTCAGCATGTCCCCCAGCCGCCGTACCTCCTGGGCTCGGCCCACGAAGACAGCAGGCGGTCCCAGCCCCGGAGCGGTTGGCGTGCGCATGGCGCGCGTCATTGTACGTCCATCCAGGCACGGTCCGTCACAGACGCTTCAGGTGTCGTCCAGGCTGAGCGCGCTCAGGTGGCTGACGTCCCCCCAGGTCACCATCCGCAAGGACCCGTCATGGAGGTCGAACTGGTTCCAACCCGCGTTGAGGACGGAGAAGGCGCGCGGCGCGGCGGCGGGGATGCCCAGGCAGTGGCGCAACAGGGCGCTGAGCAGGCCGCCATGGGTGACCACCACGACGCGGGCCCCTGGATGGCGCGCACCCAGCTCCTCCAGGCAGTGCAGCGCCAGCCGCAGGCGCTGGGACGCGCTCTCCCCTTCGGGCACCACGTAGTCGGCATGTCCCTCCGCGTACGCGGCGAAGACAGCCGGGTGACGCTGGCCGGCCTCCGCGCGCGTCAGCCCTTCGAGCACGCCCAACCCGCGCTCCCTCAGGCGCGCGTCCCGCTGGACGTCGTGGCCCGTCCTCGCCGCGATGCGGGAGGCCGTCTGCACCGCGCGGTCCAGGTCGCTGCTGTAGAGGGCCTGGAAGGGAAGGGTGGCCAGCCGCGCCGCGAGCGCCTCCGCCTGCCGCTGCCCTTCACGGCTGAGCATGCTGTTCAGGTGCCCCTGCAGGCGCCCCAGTGCGTTCCACTCCGTCTCCCCGTGCCGGAGCAGGATGAATTCGGTCGTCATGGCCCAAGCGTGGCGGGCGGGCTCCGGCGGAGCAAGACTCGCGAAGTGTCAGTCCGGCGCCGCCGCCATCGCGCCACGGCCGCGCCCGCCCCTTCCTCCCGGGGATGTGTCACATCGATGAAACGCCACCGCGGCAGGCCAGGTGCCCATGGAGGCCCGGCGCCTGGGAGCCCTGGGGATGTCTGTCTTCTGGCCCCGTGGGGCAGGGCGCCTGCTCGCTGGCGAGCACGTTCCCGGGAATCAGGTCGGACAGCACTCCTGGACGGCTGTGATGACACTGGACGCGCGTCCACCTTTCCGCGATTCCGAGCTAGGGCGTGTCTTCCTGATTACGCGATGGGAGGACGGCGGATTCTCCGTGGACGCTGGGCCGGAGGGGGAGACATCGATGAAACACGGTCAGAATCTGGAAGCGATGAGCCTGGACGCAGGGCCACGGGAAACCCCGGAGCACGCACCGCGAAGGACTCACCGTTTCGGCTGGCTGAGAATGCTGGGCGTGGACTCGGTCCTCATCGCCAGCTCGCTGGTCGCCGCCACGATGCTGCACTTCGCGGACGGGCTGTCCCCGGCCTGCAAGGAGGTCCTGCCCCGGGCCGTGGCGCTGCTGGTCGTGGTGCGCCTGGTGACGCTCATCTGGCTGGGCCTGCACCGCTGGTCCTTCGACCGCTCCGGCATCCACGAGGCGGTCCGGCTGGAGCTGGCCAGCCTCGCGGGCACCATCGTGTTCGAATTGCTGCGCTCCATCTTCTTCATGGAATCGCTGCCGGGGCAGGTGGTCGCGCTGGAGTTCTTCATCACCACCACGCTGCTGGGCTTTCACCGCTTCGCCCCGCGCATGGTTCGACAGTGGTACCTGGACCGTCAGCGCGCGCGGGCGCAAGGCTCCCAGCGCACCCTCATCGTGGGCGCGGGCAGCGCCGGAGACCTGCTCCTTCGTGACCTGGTGCGGGACCGCAACAGCCCGTGGCACGTCATCGGCCTGGTGGATGACGACCCCGGCAAGCAGGGCACGTACCTCAATGGCAAGCCGGTGCTCGGCGTGCTGGACGCGCTGCCGGAGCTGATGAGGAAGCACCGGGTGACGCAGGTGCTCATCGCCATCCCCCGGCTGTCCCCGGAGCGCACCCGGCACCTCTTGAGCCTGTGCCGGCACCAGAGCGTCAGCTTCAAGATCATCCCGGCCTCGTTCGCGTACCTGGACCAGAAGATCACCGCCGCCATGCTGCACGACCTGTCGCCGGAGCACCTGCTGCCCCGGGATGCCATCTCGTTCGACCATGACGAGGTGCACCGGCTGGTGACGGGCCGCCGCATCCTCGTCACCGGCGGCGCGGGCTCCATCGGCAGTGAAATCGTCCGGCAGGTCGCGGGGCACTCGCCCGCGTCGCTGGTGGTGGTGGACATCAACGAGAACGAGCTCTACCTGCTGGTGCGCCAGCTGCAGTCGCGCTACCCGCACGTGCCGGTGCACTCCGTGGTGGCGGACATCCGCGACCTGGACCGGCTGATGCGCATTGGCCAGGAGTTCGCGCCGCAGTACGTCTTCCACGCGGCGGCGCACAAGCACGTGCCCCTGATGGAGGACTCGCCGGAGGAGGCCATCAAGAACAACGTCTTCGGCACGCAGAACGTGGCGCGCATGGCGGACGCGTGCGGGGCGGAGCGTTTCATCCTCATCTCCACCGACAAGGCGGTGAAGCCCTCGTCGGTGATGGGCGCCTCCAAGCGGCTGGCGGAGATGGTCATCCGCGACATCGCGGTGACGTCGCGCACCACCTTCTGCGCCGTCCGCTTCGGCAACGTGCTGGGGTCCGCGGGCAGCGTGGTGCCGCTCTTCAAGCAGCAGATTCAAGCGGGCGGCCCCGTCACGGTCACCCACCCGGACTGCACCCGCTACTTCATGATCATCCCGGAGGCGGTGGGCCTGGTGGTGCTGGCCGGCCTGGGCGGCTACGGCGAGCTGTGCATCCTGGACATGGGAGAGCCGGTCCGCATCGCGGAGCTGGCCGCGAACATGATCACCATGACGGGCCTGGTGCCGGACAAGGACATCTCCATCGTCTACACGGGCCTGCGCCCCGGAGAGAAGCTGGAGGAGACGCTCATGTCCGAGGAGGAGGAGCTCACCCAGAAGGTGCGCAACCGCATCAAGGTGGCCCGCAGCCCCGCGCCGCCCGCGGACTTCCAGCTCCAGCTCAGGCGCCTGGACCGCGCGGCCCGCGCCGGTGACTCCCACGACGTGAAGCGCGCCCTCCAGGACCTCATCCCCGCGTACACCCCGTCGAAGATGACGGGGACGGTGGCGAAGGTGTTGCCCGCCTTCGGCCCCGCGAAGCCATCCTCGGCGGAGCAGAACGTCAGCGCCTGACCCCACGCGGCCCCGGCCGTCCATGAGGAGCCCCGGTCTCCCGTGCCCCTTCGAGGGCGGGAGGCCGGGGCTCTTCGTCATGGGAGGTGCTGGGAGCGGTAGGCCGGAAAGAAGCCGCTGGCGGGGTGGCCCTCCGAAAGCGAAGCGTACGCCGCCGCGTCGCAGACGATTTCGTGCGTGTGGATGCGGCCGCTGGCGTTGGAGAAGCCGCGCTTGAAGTCCTCCAGGCCGTCCCCCGGAGAGAGCCCGCCCCCCAGGTGAAGCGGAAGCCCCAGCCGCACGCACAAGGCGCTCATCTCGCCGAAGACGTTCTTCGCCGGTGAGCGCGCCAGGTGCGCATCCGCCGTGCCGCCCAGGTAGTAGTGCAGGAGTCCGTCGCTGCGGACGACCAGGGCCGCGGAGGCGACCGTCCCATCCGGCGCGCGCGTCGTCGCGAGCCAGGCCTCCGGGGACGCGAACAGCTCCTCGAAGTACGCGTCGGAGAAGAAGTACCGGCGGCACGCCTGGTCCCGGACCATGGTCTGCCGGTACACCTCGCGAAACCCCGCGCGCTCTTCAGGCGGTGCGTCCCGGGCCGCACACACGGTGCTCACGAATCCCAGCCGGACATTTCGCCGCATGTGTCGGCGGTGCATCTCCCGGGGTGTGAGCGGGCGGCATGGGTCCACGAAAAAGACCTCGTTGCGCGCGGTACCACCCGAGAAGCAATGCGGTCCCTGGACCCGCTCCCTCACGAAAATACTGACCAGTTCCGTGCCCCGCCAATCCACGGCAGGTGCTGGCACCTCGCTCAACCCGTCCAGCTCACCGCCCGGAAATCCATACGGAGAAATGGCGTCGCGGTACGAAGTCCCCTCAATCGCTCGCACGATGAGTGGGATTCGCAACGTCCTGCGTGTATCGGTTTCTTCAATCGCCAGCGTATGGGTGACCTGCTCCGCGCGCAGGTGATTCTCAGAGCGGAAGTACTGCCCGGATAGCGCCGAGGCGCCCGCGTCGGGAACCAGCATGGCGCTCGCCTGCCCTGTCCTCGTCATACACCCCCCACCCCTGATACCGCACATACCGGCTCAGGCGGACAGGCCCATGGGGCCTTGGACTGACAACTCACGGGCAGTCACCGTGTCTTTTTTTGTCTAATCACAAAGGAATTACCTGGGTCGCCAAAACATTTTGGCGTCCGGTGAACGCACTCCGGCGTTCCCACAACAGGGTAGCCTACCGGGCGGTTGACGGGAGCTACCCCACAGGACCCCCCTGATGTTGGAATCCCGTCGTCGCAACTCTGGTCGTGCCCTGTCGTCCCTGTTGTCGCTGACCCTGCTGGTGGGTGGTGGTGCTTGCGGCCCCCAACCCGAGCAGGACGGTGCCAGCACGGCCAGTCCCAACGGAGATAACACCCCGGGCAGCACCGAAGTCTCCACCCCTGACGCGGACACGCTCGCTCCCTCTTCCCCCGAAGAGCAGATCGCAGTGGGTCCCTCCGAGCCGGAGGCCGAGGCTGCTCCCACCACTCCGGAGGCGGACGGTTCTGCCGCCGCGGAGTCGCCTGCCCCCTCCACCGCGGAGGAGGGCCTTGGCACCACGGCCCAGGCCGCCACCAGCCTGCGCTCGGTCGCGGCCTGGGAGACGCTGTTCCTGAACCGCTGGAACTCGGAGCACACCTCCAGCTTCCTGCCCAAGAGCCAGTCGCTGGACAGCTGGCAGTTCTACGACCTCGCCTACGGCGTCGATGGCAACACCGCGATGTATCGCGCCACCGGCAAGACGCAGTACATGGACCGGGCGCTGCTGTATGTGAACAACATGGTCAACCACGCGAAGGTCTCCTCTTCGCTGCCCAGGAGCCAGTTCAAGGACAGCTACCTGGGGTGGGCGTCCGCCCGCTCGGACACGCTGGGCCAGGAAGTCCCCCTGTTCGAAAGCTACTGCTGGCGTTACGTGACGCGCATGCTGCGCACCATCCGTGAGACGCCCGCGCTCTACAACAACAGCACGTACAAGACGCAGTACGACAAGCTGCTGGCGTTCACCGAACGGAACATGTTCGAGAAGTGGAACAAGCGCGGCGCGAACAGCTACCTCTACCGCGTCAATACGCACATGGCGTCGCACTGGGCGTACATCGCCATGGACCTGTCGAAGATGACGACGGACGCCACGAAGAAGGCGCAGTACCTGACCGTCTTCAACAACATCAACCGTGACATGCCCAACAACACCTCGTCGCTGCGCGGCCAGCTGATGACCAGCCCGGTGAACTCCAACGCGTACTTCTGGGCCGCCGAGTGGGGCTCCAAGAAGCGCCCGGGCCAGGACGTGGCGCACGGCAACGGCGTGATGGCCTACATCGTGGAAGCCCACGACGCGGGCATGGAGTGGACGGACGCGGACATGCGCAAGTTCGTCGTCACCCTGAACAACGTCATCTGGCCGTCCGCCAAGAAGTACGGCAACTACGTGGACGGCACGGGCAGCGGCACGGGCTGGTTCAATGACGGCCTGGTGAAGCTGGGCCGCTACAACGCCGCCCTCCAGCAGCGTCTGGAGACCCACACCGTGGGCCAGAACACCCAGTACTACGGCAACGGCGCGCTCAACGCGAAGCTGCTGTCCCAGGGTTCGGCGCTCTAAGCCGAATTCCACGATGTGAAACAAACACCCCCTCCTCCCGCCCGAGCGCGCGGGAGGAGGGAGTGTGCGAACGCTCCAGGCAATGCCGGGGTCCATGGACCCGGTCTTGCCTGGAGTTTTTCGCATGTCCTCCCGCATCTACCTGTCTTCGCCCCACATGGGCACGCTCGAGCGCGGCTATGTCGACGACGCGTTCGCAAGCAATTGGATTGCCCCCCTGGGCCCCCACGTCGATGCCTTCCAGGAGGAGTTCGCCCGGTGCGTGGGGACGCCGCACGCGCTGGCGCTGAGCTCCGGGACGGCCGCGCTCCACCTGGCGCTCCAGCTGGTGGGCGTGGGGCCCGGCGACGACGTGCTGGTGAGCACGCTCACCTTCTCCGCGTCGGTGAATCCCATCCGCTACCTGGGCGCGTCCCCGGTCTTCATCGACAGCGAGCGCACGTCCTGGAACATGGACCCCGCGCTGCTGGAGGAGGAGCTGGCGATGCGGGCCCGCCTGGGCCGGCTGCCCCGCGCCGTGGTGGTGGTGCACCTGTACGGCCAGAGCGCGGACCTGGATCCCCTCATGGCCACCTGCGACCGCTACGGCGTGCCCGTGGTGGAGGACGCGGCGGAGGCCCTGGGCAGCACCTACAAGGGACGGGCCCCTGGCACGGTGGGCCGCGTGGGCATCTATTCGTTCAACGGCAATAAAATCCTCACCACGTCCGGCGGCGGGATGCTGGTGTCCGCGGACGGCGAGCTGGTGCAGCACGCGCTCAAGCTGGCCACGCAGGCGCGAGACACGGCGCCGCACTACCAGCACTCGGAGGTTGGCTACAACTACCGGATGAGCAACGTGCTGGCCGCCATCGGGCGGGGGCAGCTGCACGTGCTGGAGGACCGGGTGGCCGCGCGCCGCGCGAACCACGCCTTCTACGCGGAGGCCTTCCGGGGCCTGCCGGGCATCCAGTTCATGCCGGAGGCCCCGTGGGGCCGTCACACGCGCTGGCTGACGACCCTCACCATCGACCCGGAGGCGTTCGGCGCGGACCGGGAAGCGGTCCGCACCGCGCTGGAGCGGGAGAACATCGAGGCGCGGCCGGTGTGGAAGCCGATGCACCTTCAACCCGTCTTCGCGAACTTCGAGCGGCGGCGGGGCAGCGTGGCGGAGGACCTGTTCCGCCACGGCCTGTGCCTGCCGTCCGGTTCCAACCTCACGCGCCGGGAACTCGAACGGGTGGTGGAGGCGGTCCAAGCCGTTCCCCGGAAACAGGGGCTGCGGACGGCGGGCTGACGGGGGCCTGTTCCTGCTGCCGGAGCGCCAGGACCCTGGCCTCCGGCTGCGGGGTGCCCATGAACTTGTTCATGGTGGCCTCGCTGGCGAAGGAGATGCCCTGGCGCTGCAGCACGCGCGCCACCGTCAGCGCCAGTATCTTCAGGTCCAGCGCCACGCTCCAGTGGTCCACGTACCAGACGTCCTGCCGGAAGCGCTCCTCCCAGGAGAGCGCGTTGCGGCCGTTGATCTGCGCCCAGCCGGTGATGCCGGGCAGCACGTCGTGGCGCCGCGCCTGCTCCGCGGAGTAACGCGGCAGGTACTCCACGAGCAGCGGACGCGGCCCCACCAGGCTCATGTCGCCCCGGAGCACGTTCCACAGCTGCGGCAGTTCATCCAGGCTGGTGGAGCGCAAGAGCCGCCCGGCCCAGGTGAGGCGCTGCTCGTCCGGCAGCACCTGTCCGTTCGCGTCCGTGGCCTCCAGCATCGTGCGGAACTTGAGGACGGTGAACAGCTGGCCATTCTTCCCCGGGCGCCGCTGCCGGAAGAGGACGGGGCCGCCCAGGGTCAGACGGACGAACAGCCCCGTGGCGGCCATCACGGGGGAAAGGCATATCAATCCCACTCCTGCCGCCACCACGTCGATGCACCGCTTGAGGAACAGCCCGGTTCCTGCCTGTCTTTGCATGGGGACGTCGCTCCTTGAAGTCGGAAAGGCTAGAAATCCTTTCAGTCCTCCACCACGACCCCTGGGACTCATCCTGTTGTCGGCTCCCGTGCATCCACGGGGCCCGCTGGGGCGGTCCGAAGCGCTTGCGCGGGCTCCGGGGCCGTCAGCCGCCGCCAGACGCGCAAGGTCAGCCAGACGCTGCACGCGAGTTCCGACACCCACCCCAGCCCCAGGGCCCATGCGGCCCCCACCGGGCCCACGCGCGGCACCCACACCGCGCTGCCCAGCGCGACCACGGCCACGGAGACGACGAGCAGCACCACCTGGCCCTTGAGCTCGCGCGCCGCGGTGAGTCCCACCGCGAGGCTCAAGCAGACGTACTCCAGCGCCGCCGCCCCCATCAGCCAGACGAACAACGTGAGATTTCCGGCATAGGCGGCGCCGTAGAAGAGCGTCAGCGCCCACCGGCCGAGCAGTGCCGCACCGGCGATGGCGCACAGGCCCACCCCCGCGGACGCCGCCGTGAAGCCCACCAGCACCTTGCCGTAGCGACGCGCGTCCCCCGCAGCGTGGTAGCGCCCCAGCCGGGGGCTCACCGCCTGCCCCAGCGAGTGCACCACCCGGCCGCCCAGCGCGGCGAAGTACGCGAGCGCGGCGTACATGCCCAGCTCCGCATGGCCCGCGTGTGCCTCCAGCAGGTAGCGGGGGATGTTGGGCCGCAGCGCGCCCATCAGCGCGGTGAGGCCCAGCACCCAGCACAGGAGGAAGAGCGCCTTGAGCCGCGTGCCCTCCGTGCGCCACGGCGTGCGCCAGAGGGTGCTCCAGGGGCGCACGCCGGGGAACTCGCGCCGGAGCGCCCGCGCGTCGAAGACGAAGAGGACGATGGCCCAGGCGAAGGCCATGGCCGCCGCGCCGGCGATGGGGCTGTGCGTGAGCCACAGCGCCAGCGGCACCAGCACCACGGACAGCACGCTCTTGGCGATGGTGGACCGGGCGATGAGCCCCAGCCGCTCCACCTTCTGGAGCGCGCCGTAGAAGACCTCGCTCACCGCCTCGAAGCCCTTGGCCAGCGCCACCAGCGCGATGACCCAGCCCGCGTGGAGCGAGTCCGCCATCCCCGTGGCGATGGCGCAGCACATCGCCACGCCCGCGACGACGTTGAGCACCATCAGGCCCAGGTAGTGCTCGAAGCCGAAGGCGCTCCGGGCGTCCGTGGCCTGGAGCGTGCGCAGCTGCATGCGGGACATCAGCAGCACCGGGGCGGTGATGGCCAGGGCGAGCGCGAACTGGCCCACCTCCTCCATGGTGGCCAGCCGCGCGAAGGCCACCAGGACGCCCCATTGCGCGAGGGCATAGATGAGCCCGGCGGAGAGCGACCAGACGAAGTTGCTCCCCACCGAGCGCGCTGTCATGACCGGGCCGCCGCGCGCTGCAGTACCTCTGACAGCCGCTTCGCCGCGATGTCCGCGGAGTAGCGCTCCCGGCCCAGCTTCCCGGCCAGCGCGCCGGCCTCCGCGAGCCAGCGCGGGTCGCGCAGCCTTTTGGCCAGCATGGCCGCCGCGGCGGGGATGTCCTTGGGCGGCAGCCTGAGGCCAAAGGCCTCCCGGTCCAGCAGCTCCGCCTGCCAGCCGCCGTAGTTGAGCGCCAGCGGACGGCCCGCGGCGAGCGCGTCGAAGAACTTGTTGGCGGAGTTGTCCTGCATGCCCGGCACGTCCGTGAACATCGACGTGGCGATGGTGGCCGCGCTCAGCACCGCGGGCACCTGCTCCTTGGGCACGCTGGGCAGGAAGAAGAGGTTCTGGTTCTTCACGCCCAGCCGCTCCGCCAGCGCGTGCAGCAGGGACTCCTCGCGGCCCTTGCCCATGATGACGAAGCGGACCTCCGGGTCCAGCCTCCGCATCTCCGCGGCCACCCGCACCAGGTACTCCACGCCGTTCACCAGCCCCAGCGTGCCCGCGTACAGCACCATGGGCCTGTCCCCCAGCCACGCGTACTTCTGCCGGAGCTCCTGTCCCGCGGACGCCGGCACCTGGAAGCGGTCCGGGTCGCAGAGGTTGGGGATGATGGTGATCTTCTCCGACGGCACGCCCGCCGCCTCCACGCCCGCCTTCATGCCCGGCGACAGCGCGACGATGTGCTCCGCGCCCGCGTACGCGGCCCGCTCCAGCAGCTGAGCGGCCAGGATGGCGGAGCGGCTCTTGAGCGCGCCCACCGCGATGGGGATGGCGGGCCACAAGTCGCGCACCTCGAAGACCATGGGCCGCTTGTTCCACCGCGACGCGGCGATGCCCGGCACCGCGATGGTGAGCGGCGTGCTGGTGGCGAAGAACACGTCCGCGGGCAGCTGCGCGGCGCGGCGCGTGGAGTTGACGGCGAAGTGGCTGAAGGCCCGGATGCGGTCCGGGTAGCTCATGGCGTTGTTGTACGGCACCGGCAGCCAGTGCACCTGGATGCCGCTCTCGTTGGACTCGCGCCAGCCCTTGCCCGTGCCTCCGTCCGTGCGGGTGTCGGAGGTCACCATGTGGACCTCGTGGCCCATGGAGACCAGGCGCCGCGCGAGCTCATAGGAGCGCGTGCCCCCGTGCATGGTGGGGGTGTTGAAGTACTGATGCAGATAGACGATGCGCATGTCAGGCGGCTCCTGTGTATGAGGGTTGGGGAAGGGGGTGGG
>NZ_RAWR01000194.1:0-20630 GCF_003986945.1 Corallococcus sp. AB018
GTGGGTGGGGGCGCGGGAGGCGGCTCGTGATGCGAGCGGCATCCCTGCGCGATGACCAGACATGCCCACAGGGCAAGGCGCGACGTTGGGCGCATGGCTTGATTCCCTCGGGACCGGATTGCGGCACGAAGGTACGGAGGTGGGGACGGGCGCTACACCCCGTGCTCCGGTCCACCGCCCGCGTCCGCGCCCGAACCCTTTCCACCGGCGCGCGGAGCCCCCAGCTTTCCTGGGACCCATTCACCGGGAGGGATTGCACCATGGGACGCGCCATCATCAAGAAGGCCAACGAGGCGGACGAGCGCCGGCCCTTCGTCTCGCACGGAGAAGCCATCGTCCTGAACATGGGAGCGCTCAGCATTGGCCGTGGCTACTTCGAACCCGGCTGGCGCTGGTCGGAGCACGTGAAACCCATCGCGGGCACGGAGTCCTGCGAAGTCGTCCACACCCTCAGCATCCTGTCCGGGCGGATGCACGTCGTGATGAATGACGGTCAGGAGCTGGACCTGGAGCCGGGCGACGTCGCCTTCATCCCGTCAGGCCATGACGCCTGGGTCGTGGGCGATGAACCCTGCCGCGTCGTCGACTTCACCGGCGCGGAGGACTACGCCAAGGCCAGCAAGGAGGAGCAGGAGCAGCCCGCGCTCCAGTAGTCCGTCGATGCTCAGTCGATGCCCAGCCTCTCCAGCAGCGCGTCCACCACGCTGGAGACGCGGAACTGATCCAACCCGTCATCCACGTCGGTGAGGCCCGTGAGCGCCGCGAACCGGCGCAGCACGTCCGAGGCCTGGACCGCGGTGCGCAGGCCCAGCAGCTCGAACAGGTGCGGGCGTCCGCGTTGATACAGCGCCGCGTCCAGGCGCTTCCATGGCTCCACCCACGCCGGCTCCTCCAGGGGCCAGATGAGCGCGCGGCTGGATTGGGACTGCGTCCGGTCAAGGATGGCATTGACCGCGCGGCGGCCCGCTTCGCACGCTCCTTCCATGGAGGCCAGGTCCGTGTGCGTGCGGACGTAGTCCCCTGCGAGACAGAGATTGGGAATGACGCTCGCGGCCTCCGGACGCACGTTCCAGGAGCCGGGTGGGTGGACGAGCAGGCCGGACGAGTTGCGCGGCGGCAGCCCGCCGCCGTAGTCCAGGTCCGCGTCCAGGTGGAAGGAGTGCAGGAACTCGTCGGTCAGCACCTGCTCGTCCGGGTCCAGCCCGTTGAGCGCCGCCTTGAGCTGTCCCCAGACCTCCGTCTTTATCTCCTCCGGCGTGCAGTCCTTCGCGCGCTTCGGAACGAAGGTGCCGGGCGTGTTCCAATCCGAGACATCGATGGACAGCAGCCCGCCCACCTGCCCATCCCCGAACACGCGCCGGAACAGCCCCAGCTCGCGCCAGAACTGCGGCTGCGAGATGGACGTCAGCGCCCACGGGGAGTCCGGATAGAAGGTGTGGCCGCGGACCAGCGGCACGTCCTCGTAGAGGAAGAACTGGATGCCCACCATCCAGGACACCAGCTGCTCCACGTCCGCCGCGCGCAGCCGCGCCAGCGCCGGGTCCAACGCGGCCAGCTCCGGGGTCATCAGCGCATGCGCCGCCTCCAGCGGCACCGCGAGCACGTAGTGGTCGGCCATGCGGGACTCGCCGTTGGCGAAGCGGACCCCGGCGATGCGCCCGCCCGCGACGTCGAGCCCGGTGCATGGGACGCCCGCGTGGAATTGCACGCCCAGTCCGCGCAGGTGGGCAAGCCAGGGCTCGAGCCACATCTGGCTCGTGGGGCCGCCCATCGTCCGGTCGTTGTTCACCCCGCTCTGGGCGAAGTCGAGGATGAGCTGCATGGAGATGGCGCCAATCGTCCGCGCGGACCCGCGCCGCGGATCCATGGCCACCATCGTGCGCGGCACGGCCCGCAGCTGCCGCTGGAACTTCGGCGAGTACAGGTCCCCCTGCGCGAAGTCCCACCAGGACATCCGCTCGTACTGGCCGAACCGGCGGGCCTCACTGGATGAGAGGAATTGGAGGATCTTGAGGCTGTAGAGGCTGCTGTCGGCCTTGTCGAAGTCCAATTTCTGGAAGAACAGCTCCAGCGCCTCCAGGACGTCATAAGGCTTGTCCAGCTTGCGGCGGGAGAAGCGGTACCACGTGTCCTCGTCGATGAGCGCGATGGCGCTCTCCGTGGTGGCCTTGAGGTGCTGCTCCACGGAGGGCGTGGCCGCGCCGGGGACGGCGGGCGTGCGCTGCATCATGTCGATGACGTGGCGGTAGAAGCGTGGGTAGAAGCGGAAGCCGTGCTCGCCCGGCAGGTCGCGCCGCCCGTTCGTCCCCGTGCCCGCCACCGGCTGCGAGCGGGCCTTGCCGCCCCAGGTCGTCCGCGTGTCGAAGACTTGGACCTCGAAGCCGCGCTCCACCAGCTCGTGCGCGACCGTCAGTCCCGCGACGCCTCCTCCCACCACGATGACGCTGGGCATGAAGCACCTCCGGCTGCTCGGCGTGCGCTCAAGCCAGCGTCGCGTATGCCCCGGGGAGTCCGCATCACCCCGGAGTGCGAGTGAGATGTCTTGGACGAACGTACGAGACGCAGTGTGTTGGATGTGGATGGGATTGAAACAAGTAACTCACGACAGGTGAGATACGCTCTCGTCGTGGAGCCTCGCTCAGCCAACCTGTGACGTCCTGCTCTGTCCCGGGCCTTGTTTTCCCGTGGATTCCAACGCTGCGTGAAATCACTGGTGAGGTTGTTTATTTGTGTTCATTTCGCTACTGTTCAGTTCTTGATTCATTCCTCGCCTGGGGGACGGCCCACCTTCATGGCAATGCCTTGCATCCTGAGGAAGGGGGGCGCGCGTCCGTGTTCTTGAGAATCCCTCCACCCATCCCTCTACGTGTGCCGGTCTCCCTTCGCCCCTGGGGCGGAAGGTGACGATGGGCCCGGGGGACATCCCGTCAGAGACCGCCGCGGAATGGCAGAAGGTGCTGGCCGTCTTCGCGGACGAGGCGGAGGGGCTGGTCTCCTCCATGGAAGAGAACCTCATCGCGCTGGAGGTCTCTCCGGCGGAGGGGCTGCTCCCGGGCATCCTGCGCGGTGCGCACACGCTCAAGGGCGCGGCGGCGTCGCTCGGCTTCCAGGCCGTCACGGACTACACGCACGGCGTCGAGGACCTCCTCCAGGCCCTGCTCGACGGGCGCCTCACGCTGGATGAGACGCGGGTGTCGTTGCTGCTGGGCGCGGTGGATCACCTCCGCGAGCTGTGCCAGGCGTCGCTCGCGGGCGTGGACTCGCTGGGCGCGGTGCACCAGACCCACCTCACCCTGCTGCGCGAGGGCATCGTCGCGGGAGCTCCCACGGAGGCGCTGCCGATTCCCGCTACGCTGCCGCGCCTGCCGGAGGCGCGTGGCACGACGCGGACCCGCGTGCGCATGGACATGGAGCGCCTGGACCGCATCGTCACGCTCACCGCGGAGCTGTCCGTGGCGCGCGGGCGGATGGCGCAGTTCCTGTCGCGCGCGGAGGAGTCCGGGGCCAGCTGGGAGGACGCGCTCAACCAGCAGCGGGAGATGGATCCGCTCTTCGAGGCGCTCCAGGAAGAGGTGATGAAGGTGCGGATGGTCCCGGTGGGGCCTCTGTTCCGTCAGCACCTGCGCACCGTGCGCGACCTGGCCCGCTCCCAGCAGAAGCTGGCCCAGCTGGAGCTGGAGGGCGAGGACGCCACGCTGGACACCGCGGTGCTGGACGCGCTGCGCGACCCGCTGCTCCACCTGCTGCGCAACTCGCTGGACCACGGCATCGAGACGCCGGACGAGCGGCGCGCCGCGGGCAAGGACCCCCGGGGCCGCCTGCGGCTCAAGGCCTACCATGACGCTGGCAGCGTCGTGGTGGAGCTGTCCGACGACGGCCGCGGCATCCAGCGCGAACGGGTGCGCGAGCGCGCGAAGCAGAAGGGGCTGGTGGCGGCGCCCGAGCGGCTGCGCGACGACGAACTGCTGCGCCTCATCTTCGAGCCCGGCTTCTCCACGGCCACCGAGGTGACGGAGCTGTCCGGCCGCGGCGTGGGCATGGACGTGGTGCGCCGGGACATCGAAGCGCTGCGCGGCTCCGTGTCCATCCAGAGCCAGGAGGGGCAGGGCACCACCTTGACGCTGCGGCTGCCGCTCACGCTCGCCGTCATCCAGGGCTTCGCCATGGGCGTGGGAGACCAGGTGTACGTGGTCCCCATCGAGGGCGTGCAGGAGTGCATGGAGGTCCCCGCCAACGAGCGCACCTTGGAGTCGTCCGGTGTGCTGTCCCTGCGAGGCCAGCCGCTGCCGTTCCTGCGGCTGCGCCAGGTGTTCTCCCTGGGCGGGAGCACGCCAGCCCGGGAGAACGTGGTCGTCCTCAGGCATCCGGACGGCGTCATCGGCCTGGCGGTGGATGAGCTCCAGGGCGAGGGCCAGCGGGTCATCCGCCCCCTGGGGCGCCTCTTCCAGGGCATCCCCGGCATCTCCGGCTCCACCATCCTGGGCGACGGCCGGGTGGGGCTGCTGCTGGACACGCCCGCGCTGGTGCGCCGGGCCATCCTCCACGCCTCCGAGGCCGCGCTCAGTCCTCCCTCCCCCCTGGCAACCCCTTCTCCCGCGAACGCCACCCGGGCGCCGTAGCGGTCAGTCTTCTGTTTCTGGAGTCATCATGTTCAACAACCTGAGCATCACGGCGAAGCTGACGCTCGCCTTCAGCGCGATGGTCGCCATCATCATCGCGCTCGTGGTGGTGGTGTACACGACCATCCTCAAGGTCTCCGTCACCGCCGAGGGCGACACCGAAAGCCACAAGGTGCTCATCGCCGTGCGCACCCTGGAGGGTGACATGGCCGACCTGGAGACGGGGCAGCGCGGCTTCCTCATCACTGGCGACGACAAGTTCCTGGAGCCCTACAACATGGCCCGGATGAGCGTGTCGCAGAGCCTGGACAGCATCCGCCAGCTCACCCAGAGCGACCACCGCCAGCAGGAGCGCCAGCAGGAGATCCGCGACCTGTTGCAGCAGTGGATTTCCCAGCACCTGGAGCCCCTCATCGCGCAGCGCCGCGAGGTCAACGCGGGCCGCGGGGAGCTGGCCCAGCTGGTCGCGGTGGAGCAGTCCGCGCGCGGCAAGCAGACCGCGGACCGCATCCGCATGCTGCTCACCAAGCTGGGGGACGACGAGACCGCCCTGCTGGCCGAGCGCACCACCCGCACCGCGGGCATGGTGGTGGACCTCTACGACATGATCATCATGGGCGGCGTCCTGGGCGTGGTGCTCGCGGCCCTGCTGTCCTTCTTCCTCACCCGCAGCATCGTGCAGCCGCTGACGGAGGCCGTGCAGGTGACGTCGCAGGTGACGGCGGGCGACCTCACGGCGAACATCACCACGCGGGGCACGGACGAGACGGGCCGGATGATGGGCAGCATGCGCGACATGATCCACCGGCTGTCGGGCGTCATCAGCGAGGTGCGCGGCGCCGCGGGCTCGCTGTCGTCCGCGTCCCTCCAGGTGGCGTCCGCCGCGCAGGGGCTGTCGCAGGGCACCAGCTCCCAGGCGGCCTCCGTGGAGGAGACCACCGCCAGCCTGGAGCAGCTCAACGTCAGCATCCGCCAGAACTCGGAGAACAGCCGGGAGATGGAGCAGACGGCCCTCAAGGGCGCCCGTGACGCGGAGGAGAGCGGCCGCGCGGTGAAGGAGACCGTGGAGGCGATGAACGCCATCGCGGAGCGCATCGACATCGTGGAGGAGATTGCCTACCAGACGAACCTGCTCGCGCTGAACGCCGCCGTGGAGGCCGCGCGCGCCGGGGAGCACGGCCGGGGCTTCTCCGTCGTCGCCACGGAGGTACGCAAGCTGGCGGAGCGCAGCCAGAAGGCCGCGAAGGAGATTGGCAGCCTGGCCACCTCCAGCGTGAAGGTCGCCGAGCGCAGCGGCCAGCTGCTGTCGGAGCTGGTGCCCGCCATCCGCCGCACGTCGGAGCTGGTGCAGCAGGTGGCCAACGCCTCGCGCGAGCAGTCCATCGGCGTGTCGCAGATGAACCGCGCCATGACGCAGGTGGATCAAGTCACGCAGCGCAACGCGTCCGCCGCGGAGGAGCTGTCCTCCACCGCGGAGGAGATGGCCACCCAGGCGGAGTCGCTGCTGCAGATGATGAACTTCTTCCGGCTGGTGGAGGGCATGAGCTTCAACGCCTCCTCCACGCAGCATCGCCCCATGGCGCCCCGGCTGCCGGCCTCGCCCGTCCGGGGCCTCCAGGCGGCGGCGCAGGGGCCGCTGGCCACGTCCACGAACGGGGCGCTGTCCCGGCTCCAGAACGGCGCGGAAGCGCCGGCCCCCCATGACTTCCAGCGGTTCTAGGAAGGGGCTCGTACCATGAGTCAGTCCACCGAACCGGGCAGCGGCAGGTCCAGCTACCTGAGCTTCATGCTCGCGGGCGAAGAGTACGCCGTGGGCCTCCTGCGGGTGCGGGAGATCATCGAACACCGCCCCGTCACGCGCGTGCCGGGGATGCCCGCGGCCGTGCAGGGCGTCATCAACCTGCGCGGCAGCGTGGTGCCCGTCGTGGACCTGGCGGTGAAGTTCGGGCTGCCGCCCCGGCCCATCACCCGCTGGTCCTGCTTCGTCATCGTGGAGGTGGTGCTCGACGGCCAGCAGACGGTGCTGGGGCTGCTCACGGACACGGTGCGCGAGGTGCTGGAGCTGGGCCCCGCGGACATCGAACCGCCCCCCGCCTTCGGCACGCGCGTGCGGCTGGAGTTCCTCCGGGGCATGGGCCGCCACAACGACACGTTCATCCTGCTGCTGGACCTGGACCGGGTCCTGTCGCTGGAGGAGTTGCTCCGGCTGACGGCCGCCACCGACGAGGCAGCGGCTCCGGCGGCTCCGGCCCTGGCGGCTCCGGCCTCGGCACCGGAAGCATCGGGCAACGGGTGAGGGGATGAGCGAGGACGCGCTCTGGCCGTCCGCGCTGCCTCCGGCGCTGTCGCGCTCGGAGCTGGCGCTGTTCCAGCATCTGGTGGAGACGGAGGCGGGCATCCACCTGTCCGCGGCCAAGAACGCGCTGGTGGCGAACCGGCTGTCGCGGCGGCTGCGGGAGCTGGGGCTGCCGTCCTTCGCCGCCTACCACGCGTACGTCACCGCGCGGGGGAACGAGGCGGAGAAGGTGCGGATGCTCGACAGCCTCTGCACCCACGAGACGTCCTTCTTCCGCGAGCCCCGGCACTTCGACCTGCTGCGTGAGCACGTCTTCCCGGAGTGGGCGGCCCAGGCGGCGCAGGGCCGGCGGCCCCGGAGCATCCGCGTCTGGAGCGCCGGCTGCTCCACGGGCGAGGAGCCGTACTCGCTGGCGATGGAGCTGCTGGAGGCGTTCCCCAAGGGCTCCGGGTGGAGCCTGGAGCTCGTCGCGACGGACCTGTCCACCTGGGCGGTGAAGCGCGCGGAGGAGGGCCTCTGGAGCATGGAGCGGGCCCGGACCATTCCGCAGGTGCTGCTGCGCAAGTACATGCTGAAGGGCGTGCGCACCCAGGAGGGCTTCATGTCGGCGGGCCCGGAGCTGCGCCACTTCATGCGCTTCGCCCGCGCGAACCTGCACGCGCCCGCCACCTGGCCGGTGGGACCGTTCGACATCATCTTCTGCCGCAACGTGCTCATCTACTTCGGCACGGAGGCCCGGACGCGCGTCATCCAGGGGCTGCTGTCGCGGCTGCCGGAGACGGGCTACTTCTTCCTGGGGCACGCGGAGAGCCTGATTGGCATCACCGCGGCGGCGCGCTCCGTGAGCGCCAACGTGTACACGCCGCGCCCGGGACCGCCGTTTCCGTCGCGCGAGTAGGGGAAGGCGCCGCTTTCCATTTGTGGAAAGCAGGTGCCCGCCGCTGCCCGTTGTTGCTGGGGTGGCCGGCGCGCATCCTGGTCCCATGAAACGATTTGATTTCGCGGGCAAGACGGTGCTGGTGACCGGTGCATCCATGGGCATTGGCGCGGAGTTCGCGCGGCGCTTGTCACGGCGGGGGGCCACGGTGGTGCTGGTGGCCAGGAGCGAGGCGAAGCTGGAGGCGCTCGCGGCGGCGCTGGGCAACGCGCATGTCCTCCCCGCGGACCTGACCGCCCCGGGCGCGCCCCAGCGGCTCTTCGAGGCGGTGCGCGCGAAGGGGCTGGAGGTGGACGTCCTGGTGAGCAACGCGGGGTTCGGGCTCCACGGTGGCTTCGACGTGCTGCCCTTGAAGGACCAGCTGGAGCAGATTGCTCTCAACGTCCATGCGCTGGTGGAGTTGACGCACGTCTTCCTGCCCATGCTGGAGCGGCGCCAGGGAGGCGTCATCCACGTGGCCTCGATGGCGGCGTACCAGCCGACGCCGTACATGGCTGTCTATGGGGCGACGAAGGCCTTCGTCCTGTCCTTCAGCGAGGCGCTCTGGGCGGAGTACCGCGAGCGTGGCGTGCGGGTGCTCGCCCTGTCTCCTGGGGCCACGGACACGCCGTTCTTCGAGCGTTCGGGGGAGGGCGCTTCGCCCGGTAGGAAGGCGCGCCCGGAGGACGTGGTGGAGGTCGGCCTGGATGCGTTCATCGCCGGGCGCTCGTCGGTGGTGCATGGCTTTGGCAACCGGCTCGCGGCCTTCGCCAACCGGTTCTTCTCGCGGGAGCTCAGCGCGAAGGTCATCGCGCGGATGACCCGGCCGAAGACGCCCGCGCTGCCGGCGACCTAGAGTGCTTTCCGCTCATGGAAAACAAACTGCCTGACTGGGATGACCTCCACGTCCTGCTCGAAGTGCATCGCGGCGGCAGCTTCCTCGCGGCGGGGCTCAAGCTGGGCCTGTCGACGTCCACGGTCGCGCGCCGCATCGGAGCGCTGGAGAAGGACCTGGGGCGCGCGCTGGTCCACCGCACCTCGCAGGGGGCGTGGCTGGAGAAGGAAGCGCTGGAGCTCATCGCGCTGGCTGAGCGCTTCGAGCAATCCCTGCGCGCGCACCGGCGCGATGGCGGCGGAGGCTCACCCTATGCGGGCAGGATTCGCATCTCCCTTCCGGACGGCTTCCTGACGGGGGCGGCGGAGGCGGCGACTCGCTTCCGGCGGCTGCATCCGGAGACGCTGATTGAAGTGATTTCGGAGCTGCGGTTCGTGGACCTGTCCTCGCGCGAGGCTGACATTGGCGTGCGAGGGGGCCGGTCCTCCTCGCCGGTGCTCGTCGACAAGCCGTTGGGTGAGGTCGTGAGCGGCCTCTACGCGAGCGAGGACTACCTCTCGCGATCCCTCCCCAAGCGCTTCCTGGGCGCTGACGACTACCGCGGGCAGGACTTCGTCGTGGAGGACGAGACGCCTCGCGGGCAGGGCCCCTCGCAGTGGTTGAGCCAGCGGGGCGCTTCCCGTTTCCCCTTCCGCTCCAATTCGATGGAGGCGCGGCTGCACGCGGCGAAGGGCGGCATGGGGCTGGTCATGCTTGGGATTGGCTCGGAGAAGCAGCACCCGGAGTTGAAGCGGGTGCGGCTGGAGACGCCGCTGCCGTCACTGCGCTTCTACCTCACGATGCACAAGGACCTGCGCAAGGTCCCCCGCATCCGTGAGTTCGCGAAGACTTTCGAGTCCGTGTTCGCGGAGTACCTGGTTGCGCAGGCTGATGCGGAAGCCTCGCGCCCGAAGCGCTTGCGTCCCCGGACGCGCAAGCATGCTGTTGGAAAAGGCAGCTGA
Organism: Corallococcus sp. AB018; assembly: GCF_003986945.1. Taxonomy (NCBI): domain Bacteria; kingdom Pseudomonadati; phylum Myxococcota; class Myxococcia; order Myxococcales; family Myxococcaceae; genus Corallococcus; species Corallococcus sp. AB018. Next base: position 9,668 of record NZ_RAWR01000194.1, read on the forward strand.
AACCCTCCATTCTTCTGCGAGGATATGGCCATGCGTTTCCGCGCTAGCATCGCACTCCTCCTCTTTCTTTCGGCGTGCGCCACGTCGACACCGACTCCCGGCACACTCGGACCGCGGAGCCAGAGACTCACCAACCTTGAGCGGGCGGCGAAGCTGCCCTGGGCTGACGATGGGCGGTGCGTGGTCCGCGAAGCGTCACAGCCTTGGCCCGTCCTGATGGAGAGGTGCTATCAGGCCCTCGACCATGACCGGATCGAGTTCCACGACACCACAGGAAGATGCGCGGTCGCCTCCGCTGGCGCTGGTGCCATGGGCGTCGGGCTCTGCGTGCTGGTGGCTCCCGAGATCGTTGTGGGAGTTGTAATCGTCCTGGGTGTGGTGGTGGTCGGCGTCGCCATCAAGGAGGCGCTGGACGCGTATGAGCTGCGGCACGCCTACCCCGAGGAAGCAGGGACCTCACGAGGAACGAAGGTGGCATCCCGGGAAGCTGAAGCGCAACGCAAGCCCAAGCTGAAGCCGGAGCCATCGGGGCAGGACTGGCAGCCACCAGTGCCGCCTGTGCCAGTGGACCGGACAGGACGCGCCAGTTGTGAGCCTGTTCCAGTACCCCACGCGGGCGAGGACGACCCGCATAATGAATGTGCCGACAAGTTCCCACCCAACCGTTATCCCGGAATGGACGTGCTCGTTGGTGGCGTGCGCTTCGATGCGTTGCAAGTCGGCGTGCGCGTGCTGTGGGAGATCAAGACCCATCAATTTGACACGTACAATGCTTATATCCAGGGTCAGGAGATTGAAAAGGAAATTAAACAATTGCGCAAGGAGCGTGCTGCGGCGCGGGCTTGCGGATATGATTTTGTTGTTGGCGTGAGCACCGATGCGCACAGACTCGCGCTGCTCAAGCAGGATCCCACCTTCAAAATCGTCGTAACGAGGTGCAAACGATGACCGCTCAAGGTCCCCTCATTATCAACGTCTATGCGCCTGCACTTGTGGGTAACGACAACCGCACACTCGCTGCCGTCCATGGCTTGGAACGAGCGTTGCCCGGCTTGCGCCTGGAGTGGAGAGTTACCGAGAGGCGACGGCTTGCCGCGTTGCCACAGCGCGATGCGTGGTTGGCTGAGGAGGCCATGCGCGGTGAGTTTCCGATGGTATGTAACAACGATGAGCGTTACCCCGTAATGATCTCCGGGCTGCAACGCTCCGTATATGAGAGTCCAGGCGGACGGCCCCAGCTCCAAATCCATGCGAAGTTGCCTCTAGATGCGGCGGTTATTGCGGCAGCGGCGGATGTGCTTGAATCAGTGGCAAAGGGCGCACGCGCGTTCTGGGGGCAGGCGACGCCGGACGGCGCTTCGGGGGACATCGCGGAGCAAATAGCTCCCACGCTGGAAGGGCCACCGTCCCCTCCCCGGGGCCTGCCGGCCCTCAAGCTCTTCGAGCATCTCCGCTCACCCGAGATTCCCTATTACCTCGGGTGGCTGAACTACTGGTCGGCTGCTGCCGCGGAGGCCATCGGGTTCCCGGACCCAACCCGTGACGCCGAACTGCTCACACGGGCGCGGCGCACGGCGTCTGGTGGGTGGGTCGTACAGCTCACGGATACGCCGCTCGACCTGGACGACCCCGCCCACCTGGACGCGCTCAAGCGCGCCTACGAACGCTTTCCGGAGATCGGCGGACGCGCAGCGACTTGACCTCGCTCAAGGGGCCTGGGACGTGGCTCCGGTTGTAGGAAAGAGACCCGCTGTGCGGGCATCCGCGATGGTAGCCTTCCCATCTGGGAGGTCATGCACCATTGCTCCAACCGTTCAGATTGGCCCTGGCGCTCACGCTTGTCACGGGAGCTGTTGCGTGGGCTGAGCAGGCACCGGGTGCGCGCGTCAGGCGGGAACGACCCGTCACCGTCGCCAGCACGCCCACCGGACCGCTGCCCGTCGTCCACGTCGCGGGGGACACGCCGACCGTGTTCCTGTTCTCCTCACCGATCCAGCGCAAGACCCTGACCTTCGATGAGTCCCGGATCCGCGTCCTGGATGCGGGCGAGCGGTCGATCATCGTTCAGCCCGTGGCCAATCTCGGCGACGGTGAGCGACAGGAGATCGGGGTCTTCTTCGCGGACGGCCACCAGCCGACGCGGGCCGCCTTCGTGCTCGTGACCGATCCGGCCGATGTGGACTCACGGATCGACGTGCAACGCCCGGAGCCGCCGAACACGGCCTGCCAGCCCACGGCCCAAGCCCCGGCGCCGAAGCCGGAAGACTTCGTGCTGCTCGGCTACGTGGACGCGAAGGGCGTCACGACGTCCAGCCGCAAAGGCAAGTTCGATGCTGTGCAGGGGCTAAACTGGGACTCGATCGTAGCCTTTCGAGGCACGGGTTGGATTCTGGCGGCCGTGACGATTGTGAACGGCCCTGACCGCCCGGCCTGGACACCCCGAGAGGCGACATTCGTGGGGCGAGCCGGCATACCCCTGCGCGCGCGGCTCGTAGCGGAGAAGCCGGGGGCAATCCTTCCGGGAGAGGCAGAGCGTGTGCTTGCCGTCGTGGACGTGGCAGAGACGCAAGCGGACCTCGTCTTCACCCTGGAGGTGCGCGGAGATGGGGGGCATCTCACGATTCCAGGCGTGCGCTTCCCGAAACCCGCAGCGGAGGACGCCCAATGAGCGCGACACTGCTCCATGTTCCACCCGGCTCACTCATCGATGGGTGGCAGGTGGCCAAGGCACTTGGCGACGGAGGCTTCGCGTTCGTCTTCCTTGGCGAAAAGAACGGCAGGCACCGTGCCATCAAGATGGCCCAGCACCGGGAGTCCAGCGGCGACTTCAAGCAGACCCACGCCCGGACGCTGCGGGAGTTGACGGCACTGCTCATGCTGGACCATCCGAACATCGTCCGGCCGCAGGGACATGGCCTCGCGGAGAGCGGGAACCTCTACCTCGCGCTCGACTACGTGGACGGTTGGACGCTCGCGGAGTGGGCAGAGCGCAAGCACCCGACCGTTCGTGAAATCCTCGGAGTCTTCGAGAAGATCTCCGGTGCGCTGTCTTACATGCACGGCCGGGGCATCCTGCATCGGGACCTGAAGCTGTCCAACGTGCTCATCCGCAAGAGCGACGGCGAGCCCGTCATCATCGACTTCAGCTGCGCGACCTACACCCTCGCCGAAGACCTGACGGACGGAGGCTTGCCTCCAGGCACGGACCGCTATCGCGCCCCCGAGCAGTTCAAGTTCCTGCGCGAGCACAAGGACGAGCACCGGGTTCGCTACGCCTTCCAGGTCGCCGACGAAATCTTCGCGGTCGGAGTCATGCTTCATGAACTGCTGACCGACCCGCGACCGACGGAGTTTCGTCCGCGTTTCGACTTGAACAGCCTTGCTCTCCCACCGCCGCCACCCCGCCTGGTGAATGCGCGGGTTCCAGCGGAGTTGAGCGATCTCGTGGAGAGCGTCCTGGCCCGAGACCCCAAGAAGCGTCCGGTTGATACCGAGGCGCTGCGTCGCGAGCTGGCGGATCTCCGCGCCGCGCGCTCCGCTGAGTATGACGTGCCGGCCCATCCACCCGCTGAACAGCGTCACGGAGGGCCGGTGCCCACGGCATTGGCGATGCCCTCCACGCCGCAATCCCTCAAACGGCATGTGGCCATGCTGGAGCGACCGCGCCGAACGGGAAGGTGGCTCGCAGGCATCGCTTGTATCGTCGCGCTCGTCATGGCCTCGGTCCTCTGGCGCTCTTCAAGGAGCGTCCCCGGCGGGCCTGCCGGATCGCGCGTCACCGCAGCCCCACGCCCTCCTCCCGCCACCACCCATTCCGCGCCGCCTACGACAACACCTCCTGCTATGACACCTGCTGGCCTTTCGTCCGTGACAGTCCCGGGGCCCGCAGTCGCCGCTGCCCCGAAGGAAGGATCCGCCTTGAAGACCCCAGCACCCGAAGCCTCATCCCCAGGACGTGCGCCCCGCATGCCGAAGAAGTCTGTTGCCGCCGTGGAGTGCGCATCGTTGTCGCTCGTCGCGGCGCTGGCGGCGGGTTGTCCGGGAGCTCAGATCAGGCCCGAGGCGTTCACCTGTCCGGATGGGGCGTATGAAACCATGCGGGAGCAGCTTCACTGGAGGGGCGCAGACCAGTTCAGCCTCCAACTCGACGAGCGCCAGGCACCGTGGGGACTCGTGTGGTTCACCGCTGGCGCGGAGGTGGTGGGGATTGTCCCGAAAGGCATCAACATCGACCGGCAGAAGGCGGTCGCCCCTGTGGGGACACGCTTCTACGGCAAGGCGTACTACCTCTCTGACAAGATGGGGCGTGCGGATGGAGAGACACTCGTCATCCGGTATGACCGGGTGAAGCTGCCGGGACAGGAGGAGTACCCCATCTGCTTCGTGGTTGAGACCACGGCCGAAGAGTTCAAGGACGGCAGGGTGAAGGCGTCAAATCGGGGTGGCGGGTTCGTTGTGGACCGCTGGCCCTGAGTAGCCCCGGGACGACGTGGTAGGTAGGTGCTTGATTTCGCGCCCCTCCTCCTCGAGCCCGACACGCACGCCCAGGGTCGTTCCGTTTCTTCCCATCCCACGGGTACCGTCGCCCGCGACGCGCGGAGCAGGGATTCCTGCGCGAAGAGGAGGAAGACACATGTCGGAAAGGGAGTTCAGGCTTCCACGCGGGGCGATTCTCTTCACGAGGGACGGCGTCCAGTATGAGTTCCGCGAAGACCTGGGAGTGGTCCACCACGAGTTGAGTCTCCTGCTGGCCCGGCGCCGCACTCCAGAGGGCATCATCCGAGGCAAGGTGCTTCTCAAGGCGGTGGGCGTTCCGAAGTTGATGGAGATGCCCCGCGTCAAGCGGGCGCGGGCGAAGCTGGAGGAGCAGGTGCGTCTCGCGACGTACCTCGACCATCCGGGCATCCTCCGTGTCCAAGGGCTGCACAAGGCGGAGGGGTGCTGGTACGTCATCACCGAGCATCCGTCGGGACACACCATCAACACCCTGTTGACGCTCTCCGGGGAGTGCGGTCGCCGGTTCTCTCCTCTCTTCACCCTCCATGTCGGGGCGCGCGTCGCCGAGGCCCTGGAGCATGCCCACGAGGCGAAGGACGCGCAGGGGCGCTCCCTCCGCATCGTCCACCGGGCGCTCGACGTTGAGCACATCTTCGTCGATTGGAACGGCGACGTGCAGGTCTCCGACTTCGGACTCGCCCGTTCGGACCTGCCCGGCCGCGTTTCGTCCACGGTGCGCCAGCCTCAGGGGGATGCGTTCTACTCCTCCCCGGAGATGCTCCTGACCGGGCGTGTGGATGCGCGTTCGGACCTCTTCGCGCTCGGCAATGTCCTGCTCGAATTGGCGACAGGGAAGAACATCCTCGATGCCCCGGACGTCTTGACCGAAGAGGTGAAGGACTCGCTTTCGGTCAGGCAGCGCATGCGGGCCCGCCGTGCCGTCAGGAGGGCTCGGCTCGCTGGGAGCCCTGCCGGCGTGGAGGACGCGATCTGGCGCGCGGCGACCTACACGCAAGCGGACCTGGAGGCGTTGACAGAGCCGCTTCCGCAGGGGCTGGGCCTGGCACTGCGCAAGCTCCTCCAGCCCCGCCCGGGAGCCCGCTACCAGACAGCGCGGGAACTGGCGGCGGACCTGCGCCGGTGGCTCGGAGAGGGAGATGCCTACGGCCGGAAGGAAGCGGTGGCTGAACTGCACGAGATGGTGAAGCGATCCCACGAGGCGATGGTCGAACTGGGCATGCGGCGCCCCCGTGGCCTCCAGGCTTCCCAGGACGAAGTCAGCACGAACTAGCTGCTGCCCCTGCGGTTGGCGGACACTCCGCGGATGGACGAGACATCGGTGTACAAGCAGGCGCGTGCCATCGCGGATGAAGTGCTGCACGACCTTCCGCACGTGGGCGTCAATGTGGACAGGTGGGGCTGCCAGACCTGGTGGAGCGGGTGAAGGGGCGCTTCCCCCGACTCCAGACCGTCACTGTCACAGGCGAGCGTGGCTTCGAGGAGACCGTCACATTGGAGGCGTGAGCACCGGAGCCTCGTTGGGGCGGGGCAGTGCCTCCGGCTCCGGCGCGGCGGAGCCCTTCCAGCGCGTCAGGGCAATGATTGCCACGCTCAGGACGACGACGCAGAAGATGGACGCTTCCAGACCATAGGCGCCGCCCGTGAGCCACTCCGGGCGGCCCTCGAAGACGGGCGTCCACCAACCGCGGGCTTCCTTGCCGCTCACTCCGAAGCCCATCGTGCCCAGGAACCAGTTCCAACCCATGTGCACGCCGACCGGCAGCGCCAGGTGCCGCGTGCGCAGGTAGCACAGGCCCAGCATCCAGCCCGCGAGGAAGGTGGTGACCATCGCCACGACGCGCGTGGGGACCTCCATCTCCGTGTTGAAGGGGTGCGCCAGACAGAAGATGAGCGAGATGACCACCTGCGCCCAGCGCGTGCCCAGCCCCCGGATGGCGCGCTGGAAGAGGTAGCCGTGGAACAGCGCCTCCTCGAAGAGACCGACGCCCAGCATCAGCCAGGCCGCCTTCACGATTGCGGTCACCGGCGTGTTCGCGGCGCGCTCCAGGTGGTAGCCACCGGCCACCCAACCGAGCAGGGCCACGAACCCCACCAGGACCATTCCGGCCAGAGCCCCCACGCCGAAGTCACGGCCCGCGCGCCGGTCCAGCGACATGCCGAGCGACGACAGGGTCAGGGGCTGCTTTTCGAGATACAGGAAGTCCAGGCTCACGAGCAGCACGCCCAGGAAGCCGAAGAAGGAGTGCGGCACGAACGGCTTCACGACGGCGGGCAGCAGCGTCCAGACCCACATCAGAATGCCCGCGAGGATGGCGGCCGTCACGACGAAGCCCAGGCCCTTCCACCCGTTGCGCAAGTGCCCTTCGCCATCCCGGAACACGGCCTTCATGATGAACCTCGCAGCGTGGTTGCACGCCCTGCCTACAACCAACGCGCGGCCCTGGGAAGGATTGCCCTGGTTCGACACGGCGTGGCACAACCCGGCGCATGAGCACGGGCCCGAAGACGATCCGCCGGGGCGACCTGTACTGGTGCGAGCCGGATGAGGCACGGGGCTCCGTGCCGCCCATCGCCCACCCGTACCTCGTCATCCAAGATGACGTCTTCAACCGCTCCCGCATCCACACCGTCATCGTCTGCGCGCTCACCTCCAACCTGAAGAAGGCGAGCGAGCCCGGCAACGTGCTGCTCGAAGCGGGGGAGGGCCACCTGGCGAAGCAGAGCGTCGTGGTCGTGTCGCAGGTGTCGTCAGTGGAGAAGTCGCGGCTCGGCGAGCGCATTGGCGCGCTCTCCGACGCGCGGGTCGAACAGGTCCTCGCGGGCCTGCGCTTCCAGCAGGCGTCCTTCTTCCGCGACCCTGGTATTTGACCTGTAGGTACAAAACGCCATAGAAGGCCTCCATGGCACGTCCCCGGAAGTTCCAGCCGGAAGCCGTCGTGGAGAAGGCGATGGAGGTCTTCTGGGAGAAGGGCTACGCGGCGGCGACGCCGCAGGAGCTGGGCGAGCGGATGGGGTTGGGGCGGGGCAGCCTCTACAACACGTTCGAGAGCAAGCACGGCCTCTTCGAGCACGCGCTGCGACACTACCTGGACCATGAGGCGGTGAAGCTGCTCGCGCTCCTCCAGCGGCCCGGGCCGGTGAAGCAGCGGCTGCGGGCGTTGATGCTCGCCATCATCGAGATGGACCTGGCGGACCCGGAGCGCCGGGGCTGCATGGCCATCAACACCGCCATCGAGCTGGCCGGTCGGGATGCATCCGTGACGAAGCTGGCGGCGCGCATGTTCGACCAGACGGAGGCCGCGTTCCTGGCCGTCCTCCAGGAAGGGCAGCGCACGGGAGAGCTGGCTGCCAACCAGGATGCGGAAGCGCTGGCGGCCCTCCTGCTCAACACGCTCACCGGCTTGCGAGTCCTCGGAAAGACGGCCGAGGACGCCACGCGGTTGGAGCGGATTGTCGACACCGTCCTGAAGGCCTTGTGAACATGCCTCGAAATCCCTCCACCCCACTCGCCGTGCTCCTGTTGGGGCTGCTCACGGGCGCGTGCGTGCGTGCGACGGCGCCAGACGCGTCGCCGGTTCCCGCGATCCGTCTCTACGCGTTGGACTGCGGCCACATCGACGTGAAGGACATGGGGTTCTTCGCGGACGGAAGTCCTCCGGGAGGCAAGCCCGGTGAGCTGATCGTCCCGTGCTTCGTCATCCAGCATCCGCGGGGCACGCTCGTCTGGGACACGGGATTGAGCGACGGGCTTCTGGTTGGAGTGGAAGACCCGGTGGGCAATCGCTTGCGGCTGGAGACCTCCCTGGCCGCGCAGCTCCAGAAGCTGGGGCTCACGCCCGCGGACGTGAGCTACGTGGGATTCTCCCACCTGCATGCGGACCACGCGGGCAATGCCAATGCATTCCCCTCGTCGACGTGGCTCCTCCAACGGCGCGAGCTGGAGTGGGCGACCCGGACGCCGGCCCCTCCGGGCGTGGACCCCAGCCGCTTCTCCGCCTGGCGCGAGGCCCGGGTCCAGCTGCTGGACGGCGAACTGGATGTGTTTGGCGACGGCACCGTGAGAATCATTCCCACCCCGGGCCATACGCCCGGACACCAATCGCTGGTGCTGCGGCTGCGGCAGGCGGGGACGTATGTGTTGTCTGGAGACCTCTGTCACACGCGTGAGAACTGGGAGCATCACGGTGTGCCGGCCTTCAATGACAATCGCGAGGACACCCTGGCGTCCCTCGCCCGGGTCGAGGCCCTGGTGAAGGACTCGCACGGAGCCTTCGTCGTGGAGCACGCCCCCGAGGACTTCAAAGCCCTGCCCGCGTTCCCGGCTGCCCTGGAGTGAGCGTGTCACACGAACCAGACAACGATGACCGGGCGGTGGAGACGCTGGTGGCCAGGGCGCTGCGGGGCGTGCCGGAGAGCTCCGAGGCCTGGGAGGCCATCTACGCCCTGCACCGCAGGGGAGGGGACGCCGTCTTTGACGCCGCCAGCGCGCTGCTGCGCTCGCGCCTCCCCCGGGAGCGCGCCCGGGGCGCCGACATCCTGGCGCAGCTTGAGCAGCCTTCCGACGTGCGGTCGAGCGCCGCGGACCGGATGCTGCCGCTGCTCCTCGAGGAACAGGACGCGCAGGTCCTGCCATCGCTCATCGCGGGCCTGGGACACCTGGGCGACGCGCGGGTTCCGCCAGCGATTGCACCCTTTCGGGATCATCCCTCCGCCCAGGTCCGGGGCGCGGTGCTGCTGAGCCTCCTGAAGTCGTCCGGTGAGGAGCCGCTGTCCGTGCTCCTGCCGTTCCTGGATGATCCGGACGAGGGCGTCCGGGGGCTGGCGATGGCCCACCTCCGGACCTTGCCCCCGGAGGTCGATACGCCAGTGCTCCGGGATTCACTCGTGCGCCGCATGGACGACGGGAGTCCGGTCCTCCGGGCCGACGCCGTGCTCCTGCTCGCGCAGCGCAAGGATCCGCGAACGCTGGAGTCGCTGCGCAAGGCCCTCCGCCGCTCGCGTGTCCGACAGGAGTTCGTGGAAGCCGCCGGAGCGTTGGGAGACCCGGCGTTGCTCCCAGCGCTGCGCGCGTTGGAGGGACAGCGCCAGGACGACCGGCCGTTCAAGCGGGCCCTGGCGCAGGCCATCAAGTTGCTGGAGGCGGTAGGCTGAGGCTCCTCACCGCCCTATCCAGGGTCAGGGAGGGTTGTCGCAGCCGATCCAGGAGCAGCTGCTCCTGAACGCATACGAGAAGTGATACCCGTCGCCCGCCGCGTCCAGGACATCCCACCGGTGCGTGCGGAGGTAGTATTCCTGCGTGCCGCAGGCCTGCCAGACAGGACAAGGATAGTAGGTGCCGCTCAATTGCCGGAACGACCACTCTTCTCCGGCGAACGTGGCCCAGGCCCCCTTCACGGCATTGTCATAGGAGACCTGCATCCTCATGCTTCCCCTGTAGGGGGCGAGCCGGGTGAAGGACGATTTGGAATTGGCGGATGCCCAGGTGTCGCCTGTGATGTTGGGCAGGCAATTGAAGAAGTCCCCGGCCTTGAAGCAGTACTGGTCCCTGAAGACGACGCCGTCGCCGCTCCCCAGGGATTGGGTGACGGACGCGAGGCCGTCCCCCCGCTGCGCACCGCGATCCAAGGCGAAGGCCCCTGAGGACTTCAGGTTGGGATCCGCCTCGTCCCTCGCGAGAACGTGGGCGTCATCAGGAGGCGTCACGAGGCGCTCGGCCTTGACCAGGGCTTCTGGCGGCGTGGCGCCGCCCGTCAACTGCCGATAGAGTTCGACGGCTGAGTGATCGGCAATCCCTGATTCACCCAGGATGCGTCCGTCTCCCGCGGGTCCGCGCTCCGCGAGGAGGATGCCGCCGGGCTGCAAATCATAGAACTCAACGTAATGGTTCGGTGACGTCTCGACCCGCGTAATCAAGTGATTGAGCTCGTCGAGCTTCGGACGCAGTCGCTGCGCGGCGTCCAGGGCAGCCGCGGGATCCGACTCATAGAGTTGATCGATCTGCTGGAGGGACCGTTGCGCTTCGGTGAGTGATGAGGGGTTGAGCTCGACTGGCGCTGGATCTTCATTGCATCCGGGGAATGCCATGGCGGCTATCAGCGGAACACTCAACCGAAGTGGGCGCTTGCTCTTCATGATGTGTCCTCCAAGACGCTGACTGAGGTGCGCAATCACAATCGTTCAGCCTGAAGGATTTCGTCAATTGCGGCTGGCGCCTGGAAGTCTGGTTTTTGGACGACTGTTCGGTGGTGGACGTTTCGGTTGCCATCACCGTCAAACCTTACAGTGGGGCGCTGTTGAGCCGAGCTCCAGGACTGGGGTCTGAGCCATCCCCTCATATGAAACCGAGCGCTTCTTTGAAGACAGGGTGCTGATGGAGGAGTTCGGCGAAGCGCTCGACAAGCGGAAGCAGTCGCTCCTCCTTCATCATGGGAATGGCTTGGTAATA